>CP097899.1:1122500-1422500 GCA_023639215.1 Candidatus Pristimantibacillus lignocellulolyticus | reverse complement strand
ATAGTACCCGTATGTTACATCAATATGACAAAGTAGAAAAAGGCACTGCGACGTTTGAGTGTCGCAATGCCTAGACATTGTTAATATCTATGATCGTAAACTGTAATAGAGGATACATCTAGATTACTGAATAGTTGATTCTGCTTTTATGTGAATTGTGGACGTATGAGTTTGATTAGCTTCAAGGTATTGGATACCTTCGCCAACATTCATGCCATCTACAGGAGCCATCCAAGGCTCAATGCAGACAAACGGTTTTTCTCCCATTGCCCACAGTACAATATACTGATAGATTTCATCTGAAGTTACCGAGATTTTGAGTTGTCTAGTATGATCAATCATCTCACATACATTAGATTGCAATTCATAATGAATTGTATTGGATTCTGATTGATTAAAGTTAAATTTATTTTGAGCAAAACTATTTGGGGTCAATTCGTTAACATGAGTAGATGGAATGTTTAACTCTAGGTTGTCTTTGTCATCTACATAGAAGTAAGGATGATGTCCCAAATAGAAAGGCATCACTTTAGAGTCATGATTATGGACGGTAGCTTGAATATTTAATCCATCGTTACTAAGTGTGTATTGCATAACTAGACTAAAATGAAATGGATATCTGACATAAGTCTCATCATTATGAACCATCTCAAGCGTAATCGAAGCACTATTCTCATCAGCATGGATATTAATGACATTGCCTGCAAGATTACGAGCAAATCCGTGCTGCTTTAATTGATAAGCAACTCCATTGTAATCGTAAGTCTCATTAACTAAGTAACTACTAATAGGGAACAAAATTGGATTTCCACCACGTACATGTTGCGATTGGTCGTCTAACGTTTCTTGCTCTAAATAAAATATTGGTTGATTATGATGTACATATTTACTAATAATAGATCCTCTTTCAGGAACCACTTCAATATACGTTTCGTTAGCGGTATCTTCTAATACATAAGTTTCAAATCGATCTTGCTTCTTATAGTAATTGAACATAATAATCTCCTATCTCGTACTGTAGTATTGTGTTAATATTACTCAATTTACCTTAAGCAATCAATACACTAATTTAGTGAATAAATTAGATATGTGAAGGGATTTTAACAGGTATGATGATATACTCATAATAAGTTGTTCATTGGTTACGAATTTAACATGGAGGTGATCTCATTAATGAAACCATTTACTAGTAGAGTAATTGAGATCATAAAAAGCATTCCAGTAGGTTATGTAATGACTTATGGGCAAATTGCGGAGCTAGCTGGAAGTGCAAGAGGGGCAAGACAGGTAGTAAGAATTCTACATACAATGAGTACATCTTATGATTTACCTTGGCATAGAGTCGTTAATGCCAAAGGAGAAATTGCAATTAAGGATGATGAGTCTCGATTTCAGCAGATAGTCTATCTACGTGATGAAGGTGTTATTTCAGATGAAAATGGGTTGATTGATCTGGAGAAATACCGATTTCGACCAGTTAGAGAGAGCTTTCTCAAGGAAGATGAATAGATCATGAAAAATTATGTTTCAGGGCATCTTATGCAAAGAGACAGCTAGAAGATGATTGTAATTGTTACAATTAGAGGGAAACAAGATTGAAGAAATGGACAAGCGAAATCGAAATAAATACGCCAATCGAACATGTGTGGTCATAACTAAAAGACTCATTAGAGCATATGCAAAAGATTATGCCACAAGTGGTAGAGAATAAACCATTACAGCCCGATATGAATTACGTCGAGTAGACGATCAAAAAATGGTGCTTACCTATACAGCTACTTATCAGCAAAAATAGAGTTGAAGTGGTTTAGTTTAGAGAATGACTTTTCGTACTTAAGAGGACTAGAAGAATCTAGTCCTCTTAAAACTGCCTGGTCATAATAGAAACCGATATTCCCAGCCTAGTGCATAAATTTAAAAGATATTTTTACGGAATTATATACACGATAATGATATTATTATATTTTTTTAGCAGTTCCACTATTATAATCAGCATAGAATTTAAACATCTAAGAAGGTACTACCCATGAATACGAACAAATCAAATATGGCAGTTAATCCGTATATTTTGCTAAGTATTAGTATACTTGCGATTGCCATATCATCAATTTTAATTAAATCATCAAATACTCCTCCGTCCGTTGCAGGAATGTATAGATTATATATAACTGTATTAATCATGCTTCCTTTTGTGTCTTGGAAAAAGCTTAGACTAATGCAATTAACTAAGGATGACTGGAGCCTTATTTCATCGGCAGGAATTTTTCTTGGGTTACATTTTTTGTTTTGGATGGAATCTTTATCTTACACCTCAGTAGCAAGTTCAATGGTTATTTTGACACTACAACCGCTGTTCGTAATGATTGGCTCATATTTTATTTTCAAGGAAAGAGTGAACAAACTAGTAATTGTAAGCATGATAACAGCTTTATTCGGTTCTATTATTATTGCTTGGGGAGATATAGGTGTCTCAAGAGAAGCATTGTTTGGAGATGTACTTTCATTATTGGGGACTGTCTCGATTGCTGCTTATATGTTAGTTGGGCAAAAAGTGAGTCATAAAATACCAGCTAATATATACAGCGTTATTGTTTTTTTCATTGGTGGTAGCGTCATGTTAATATACAGTGTTATGAATAACTCATCTTTGATAGAGTATAGTTCGTCTGACTGGATGTATTTCTTATTACTTGCCTTAATTCCAACTATTTTTGGTCAGTTTATATTTAATATATTACTGAATTCTATCGGCGCAACTACTGTTTCTGTTGGTATTATTGGTGAACCAGTCCTTGCAATAATCCTTGCATACTTCATCTTGGGGGAATCTGTTAATGCTTCGCAAATCATTGGAGGATTATTTGCGATAATGGGAATGGGATTTTATTTTTGGGTTAAGTCTAAGTTAGGGTATAAGAAACATTAACGCGAAAAAGACGATCAGCCTTTTATCTCTGGCCTATCGCCTTTTCTTGACTAGCATAACTACCGGATTTTCAATACTATTTTCCCTTTAGCTCTTCCTTCTTCCGAATACTCCATGGCTTTTTGAGCATCTTCAAAAGGAAAAACGCGATCAATTACAGGTTTGATTTTGCCAGTCTCAATAAAGTCTGCAATAATACGTAATTGATCACCGCTTGGCTCCATAAATAAAAACGTATATTGAACATTATGTTTTTTTTCAAGTTTAGTTAATTTATAGCTTGCAGCTGAAAACAACATCGTTTTAAATAATCCTGATCCATATTTTTTAGCAAAACGAGCATTAGGCAATCCTGAAACAGAAACAATTTTTCCATTATTTTTTACAATCTGGAATGATGTTTCGAGTGACTTACCACCAAGTGTATCAAATACCCCATCGTAATTTTGTAGTCTATCCTGAAATTGTTCTGTTTTGTAATTAATAACTTCATCTACACCGAGGGATTTTACTAAGTCTGCGCCAGCTTCACTCGCAGTTGTTGCAACATAGGCACCCATTATTTTTGCGAGTTGAATCGCAAATGTTCCGACACCACCGGCACCAGCATGAATTAAAACCTTTGTGCCTTTTTGAACGTGCAGTATGTTATGTAACGCTTGATAAGAGGTTAAGCCAACTAATGGAATAGAGGCAGCTTCCTCAAAGCTTAGATTTTTAGGTTTTAACGCGATGTCATCTTCATGAACTGCGATATGTTCAGCAAAAGTACCAATTTTATTTTTACGTGGTCGTCCATAAATAGCATCGCCCACTTTAAATTGAGTTACCTTTGCACCAACCTTTGTCACAACTCCTGAAAAGTCATTTCCAAGAATCAATGGCATTTTATATGCGAGTAATAGCTTCACTTTTCCGTCTCGTATTTTAAAATCAACTGGATTAATACTAGCAGCATGAATTTCTGTAAGTACCTCGTATTCTCCCATTTCGGGCATAGGCATTTCTGCTAATCGTAGAGGCACTTTCCCATATTGATCAATAATCATTGCTTTCAAACTTCATTCCCCCAAATAATAATTATTTTAGCATAGCATTTAGAAAGCATTGTACGCTAGAATATTATGCAGACTTTCGAATTATGATATTCAACATTGCGTTCAACATTGAGTAAAATTCCACGAGACGATATCAATACTTTAATTGTATTTATCCGGCCCGTGCGTTACACTCTTTATATTGACAAATTTGCAGGTCTATAAAAGGAGGTTCATTCGCCTATGTCTCCCCGTACAAAAGAACAAAATGAGCTCATACGCATGCAGCGCAGAGAACAGATTCTAGATTCCGCCGCGCGCGCCTACTTTCTCACGGGCGGCAGCTTTGATATTCGTGACGTCGCCCGCGAGGCAGCGCTCGGTTACGGCACGGTATACCATTACTACCCCAACCGACATTTACTAATCGAAGATGTGCTGGATAGCGGCTTCGAACGATGTGAGCAAGCACTGGCAGAATGGGCGAACATCAGCCATGGCGCTACGGATAACAGGCAGCTATTGGCATATTGCAAGGTGCTGCTAAGGCTGTGGCAGTCAGACACCCGCGCATATCTAGTCTACAAGATGGCGGCAGAACATTATGCAGGCTTGCCAGAAAAGGATCAGTACCCAGCCAAGAGGCGATTCATGGAACGGCTATACGTTCCGCTCCAATCGATCACCCAGCGCGAAGACGATAGCGTCGACTATATGCTTGCCGTGCTAGTCGGCTGTTGCGGGATTCACTACTATGCGAGTACTTCCGAGCTCGACGTCGACCGAATTGCGCAGCTCGCGATGCAAGCTATTACGAAGGAGTCCTAATACAAATATGATCATCTTAAAAAGCAAACATGAAATCGAGGCTATCCGCAAGGCATGCCAAGTGGTGGCCGAATGCCATCGTACGATCGCCCCGCTCATCAAACCGGGCATCACGACGAACGAGATTGAGCGCATATTCGAGGAAATTATTTTGAAGCACGGCGCCAAGCCATACACGAAGGGCTACAAGGGTTATCAATATGCGACTTGTGCCTCCGTCAACGACGTAATTGCACATGGCTTCCCTACAGATAAGCGACTTGAGGAAGGCGATATTGTGACGATAGATACTGTCGCGGAGCTCGACGGATGGCTCGGCGATTCAGCCTGGAGCTATGCGGTCGGGAAAATATCGCCGACGGCCGAGAAGTTGATGCGCGTCACGAAGGAGTGCCTTGACCTCGGCATCGAGCAGGCACAGTCTGGCAATCGGCTCGGCGATGTGACGAGTGCGATCCAGCGGCATGCCGAATCCAATGGCTTCGGTGTCGTACGCGATCTTCTCGCCCATGGTATCGGTCGGGACCTGCACGAGGCGCCGAACTATGTGCATGTCGGAAAGCCAGGCAAAGGTCTCCGAATTAAGGAAGGCATGGTGTTTACGATCGAGCCCATGATTACCGAAGGTACCTACAACATGACAATCGATTCGGACGGATGGACTGCCCGGACGCTTGACCGCAAGCTAGCTGCCCAATACGAGCATACGATTGCGATCACTGCAGAAGGTCCACAAATACTGACCGCACAATAGAATAATTAGAGGCCGACCAAAAGGATGGTCGACCTCTTTTTTTCGTATTCGGCATTTATTTCTCATCCGACATTGTAAATAATGAATTATTCTGAATAGCTGTGGACATACACCTTTCTGCCATCTAGTTGATAAATAATCAGAATGAATAGCTATATTATATGTAGGTGGAATTGTAGGGGTACATATTGTAGCGCAGTAAATAGACAAGAGCCTTTCCAAAGGGAAAGGCTCTTACTTGTATCAATATTTTATTCTTGTACCTTAAATTTCGATGGAGAACTGTTCGGTGCGTTGCTGTTTCCTTGTCCAGCGCTATTACCAGCGCCATTACCGTTGCCAGCGCCTTGACCTTGTCCAGCACCTTTACCGTTGCCAGTACCTTGACCTTGTCCAGCGCCATTACCGTTGCCAGCGCCATTACCGTTGCCAGCGCCATTACCATTGCCAGTACCTTGACCTTGTCCAGCACCTTTACCGTTGCCAGTACCTTGACCTTGTCCAGCACCTTTACCGTTGCCAGTACCTTGACCTTGTCCAGCACCTTTACCGTTGCCAGTACCTTGACCTTGTCCAGCACCTTTACCGTTGCCAGTACCTTGACCTTGTCCAGCACCTTTACCGTTGCCAGTACCTTGACCTTGTCCAGCACCTTGACCTTGTCCAGCGCCTTGACCTTGTCCAGCACCTTGATTTTGTCCAGCGCCTTGACCGTTGCCAGCACCTTGACCTTGTCCAGCGCCTTGACCTTGTCCAGCGCCTTGACCTTGTCCAGTACCTTGACCTTGTCCAGCGCCTTGACCTTGTCCAGCGCCTTGACCTTGTCCAGCGCCTTGACCTTGTCCAGCACCTTGACCTTGCCCAGTACCTTGACCTTGTCCAGTACCTTGACCTTGTCCAGTACCTTGACCTTGTCCAGCGCCTTGACCTTGTCCAGCACCTTTACCGTTACTAGTACCTTTAGATGTGGGGAATTTCAAAGTTGAATAAGAGTATGTGATTGATTGAAATGTGAGGTTATCAACCGCACCAGTAACAGGAAGACCATGTTGTTTCTGATAGTATTTTACGCCACGAGCAGTAGTTCTATCGAACTTTCCATTAATTTTACCTTCATAGCTACCAAGAGATTTTAACATCCCTTGAATAACGTATACATCAGGTCCTTGAGCACCTTTCCCCACAGCTAATGCTACGTTTGACATCGACAGTACGAGCATTAAGGCTAGTGCAAAACCTCCGATATACTTTCCTAAAGCCTTTTTCGTAATCGTTCTTGTTCTGAAAGAACTAAAAATTGAATCCCATTTCTTCAACTAATACACCATCCTTAAAAGTAAGTAATTTCTTCAACAACGTTACTTTTCCCAAAAAAGAAATTTTTATTGATTATTTTATGAAGATTACTAAAATAAAAACTTTTTAAAAGTGATCCATCAAGTCTATAGTAGCACTTGTTTATCAAATAAAAATTCATCACCTACCCATGAAGTGAAACATATCATTTAAATGGGGATTACTTTTAAGGAGGAATAATAAATGATTCATCCAGATACAGAAATTCGGTTTGTAAGTGATGAAATAGGTGTTGGTGTATTTGCAACAAAACTAATCCCTAAAGGAACTATTGTCTGGATTAAAGATAAATTAGAAATGATATTAACAGTGGAGTATATTGAAAGTCTGCATAATTTGCAAAAAGAGTATATTTATAAATACTCCTATTTAGATACTGACGGTCTATATCTTCTTCATTGGGATCACGCAAAATATATGAATCATAGTTTCAATCCTAATTGTGTAGATACAGCTTATGATTTTCAATTGGCTTCAAGAGACATTCAACCTGGCGATCAATTAACATGTGATTATGGAGTTTTAGGTGATGATGAAGAGTTTGAATGTATACCTGAAGAAGGATCATCCAGAACAAAAGTAATGGCAAATGATTATGTAATATGTTATGCAGAATGGGATGAGATGGCAAAAACAACGTTTGAGTATTTCAATACAGTAGAGCAACCGCTAAAATATTTAATTAAGGAGAAATATATTGATAAAGTAATTGCGGTAGCTAATGGAAATGAACCACTAGATTCCATTCTCACGTTATTTATTGATAGCGAAGACAAAGACGAAAACTAAATATAAAACAGGAGAAACTACGACACTCCTACTAGAAAACTCTATTCAATAAATCGCCTTGAATAGGATTTTTCTAATACATGAAAAAAGCACTCAAAAGTTAGCTATAACTAACTTCTGAGTGCTTTTAATGCTATAAACAGGGTAGAGTTTGTTCATTTATATGGGTATAAATGATTATACAGCTTGCAATTCAATCTCTTCATCGTCATTACGATTGAAGGCTTCGCGATCGAATTCACCTTCTGAATTGGCTACAAGTAAAGATGTAACGGTAGTACCCGTTGCATTAACAGCAGTACGACCCATATCGATAAGTGCCTCAACACCTGCGACAATACCAATTCCTTCTAGTGGTAAACCAAGAGCGGTTAGCACAACAGTTGTAGAAATAACTGCAGGGCCAGGTACTCCGGCAACACCAATTGAAGAAATGATGCTTACAAGAACAAGAATAATGT
This sequence comes from Candidatus Pristimantibacillus lignocellulolyticus, assembly GCA_023639215.1. NCBI lineage: Bacteria > Bacillati > Bacillota > Bacilli > Caryophanales > Paenibacillaceae > Pristimantibacillus (SeqCode) > Pristimantibacillus lignocellulolyticus (SeqCode). The sequence goes on along the minus strand of CP097899.1, from coordinate 1,414,349 downwards.
AGTCTGTTCCAGTCAATGTAATACCGTAAACTTGTGCTGTAAATACGGCAACGATTGCTGGCCATATACCACCGCAAGCATTAAAGTTAACTGATGCCCCTAACGGAGCTACAAAACTAGCGATTCGTGGAGAAATATGCAAACGTTTCGTAATAACTTCAAGGTTTACAGGAAGCGTCGCATAGCTACTACGAGTTGTAAATGCTACCGCAATTGTCGGATATATTTTCTTGAAAAATGTAATCGGATTTACTCTTGCAACAAAGAATACTAGACCACCAAAGACAAGAACGAAATGAATAATCATAGCTACATACGAAGTGACAATAATGCTACCAAGTTCTTGTAGTGTGTCCCATCCATAGCGAGCTGTAATTCCAGCAATTAATGCAAACACACCATACGGTGTTAAGCGAATTACAAACTTAACGACTTGATGTAGTACTAGTGTTGCTGATTGAATAATATCGCGAATCGGCTTTACAGATTCTTCGTTTTTAGAACCAACTTTAATAATAGCGACTGCAAGGAAAATTGCGAAAATGAGTAAAGGAACAACCTTACCAGTTGCTGCTTCGTTGAACGGATTCGAAGGAACGAGATCTAAGATAACCTGTGAAAATGTAGGTATTTCGCGTGCTACGAAATCAGCTGGAGCTGCTTCTTGAATACCTTTACCAGGGTTCATAATTAAAGCGACAGATAAACCGATTATCGAAGCAACGCCGGTTGTGCCAAGGAACCAAGCAAACGTTTTGAAACCAATTTTACGTAAATAATCTAGACTAGTTAAGGATGAAATACTATTTAATACGAGAACAAAAACTAGTGGGATAACTAGCATCCGAATGAGACTTACATAGATGCTTCCGAATGTACTAATTGCTTTATATTCGAGTGATCCCAGGCTTTGAAATAAGATACCTACTCCCAAACCTATACCTAAACCTATTAGTACTCGTTTACCAAAACTAACCCTTTTACGAGCCAAATAGTACAGTATTCCAAACACAAAAATTGATGTAACAAAGCCATACCAATTTGTTTGGATTGCTAATAAAAAGTTGTTATTTATTGTGTCCATTACATTTCCCCCTAAACCAAGTTGTTTAATGTGAATTACAACTTTAATTTACATACGTTAGTTATAAAAGTCAATCGATTTTTTTTTGAAAAAAGTGGTTCTAAAAATAATTCCGATAAAACCAATAGGAATATTTAAAAATGTATTGACAGTTTAATCCCGAGTGAATAAGATGGAATTATAAACCAAGGACAATAACTGTTGTATTGGATATTAAAAGACATAAGTCAACTGGACGACCAGAGATTTAGCGAGTGTGTAAGTATACACTGCGTTAAGTCTCTTTTTTTATGCCAATAACGCTGTATTGTACTACTAATTAATAGCTCAAAGAGCGAAAGGAAGATTAATTATGAAAAAGATTACAGCAACAATTATTACGGCTTCACTTGCTTTTGGAATTTTGACTTATGCAGCTGTATCTGCAAATAAAAATACGGAGGAAGCTTCAGCTGCTGCGCCTACTAATGTTCAGACTACAGCAACTGAAGTAACTACTGAGGCTACGACATCTGAAGTATTGCAAGCAACTGAGGTCGCTGTAGATCAACCAGTAGAACAAGTGACTACAGAGGCTAGCGAAGTAGAAGTGCCGTTATCTTCTGGAGAGGAAGTTGCAGTAGTGGAAAGTACAACTCCAGTAGCACAAAGTTCTGAAGGGACGCAATCTGTGACTAAGCAAGTGAATGATTCTGTGAAGACAACAACGAAAGAAATTAAGACTTCTACAACAGACGTTAAAGCTACAGAGACAAAGCAACAACCAGTTGTAAAATCTTCCACACCAGTAGTATCTAAAGAAACTGAAAAATTAGTAGCAACACCGACTGCAGCGCCGGTAGTAAAGGAAGCTAGTCAACCGGAAACTACTAAGCCAGCGACAACAGAAACTACAAAATCAAACTCCGTTACTTTTACAAATAAATCATCTTCACAACCTAAAGCAGTAACAACAACAGATACAAATAAACCAGCAACTTCATCATCAAATTCTTCAAAGGAGACTACAACAACTATACCTTCAGCTCCATCATCAGAGCCTTCTACGCCAGCAGCACCTGCTCCTTCTACACCAACAGCACCTACGCCATCTACATCTGATGAAGAGGATTGCTAAGAAAGAGTACAGCTAAGAAAGTGTGTTGACTAGAGATTCTGCTATGCAATTAGACCAAGAAAGAGAGATGAAAAACGATGAAGAAATATAATACCATTCAGAAAATTGTCGCACTACTATTAGTAGCTGTGCTTATCTTGCCAATCGTCAACCTTAATGGTGCCTATGCCGCAAATGGAGCTTCAGCTAGTACTCCTGTTACTAAATTTGATTACTTCAGTGCGGTATATCCGCATTTGAACGATTCAAACCATGTTTTGAAAACAATACCTTATGAGGACTTAGTTACAATTCTGAAAAGTGAAGGTACCTATGCGATTCTATTCGGGGGTGCTTGGAGTAATGAGACACAAGCTGATATAGGTTTTATTAATCAAGTTGCCAAAGAATACGGTATTCAAACGATTTATAACTTTGACACAAAATTAGATGGTAACGAGTTGCAAATTGCTGATAGCAGCAACAAGTATGCACATTACTATGTTGACTTAGTCAACAAATATTTGACTAATATTGAGACGCTGAATGAAGTGGCTGAAGAGAATGTTAGTTATACAAAAGACACGATTACAACTGTAGCGAATAAGCTCCAATCCCCATTCTTATTCGTTTATAATAAAGACCACGTGGTTGATGGGGAATCAGCACCAATTATAGCGTCTTTGGAAAAACATAATGGTGAAGGAAGCTACGATTGGAGTTATTTCAATACAGCTGAAAATGCACTGGATACTGATAAGGTGAACGCATATAAAGCGCAAGTTCTTGATGTATTCAACGAGGTTCCTGCTGCTAATTACAACACGCTAACTAGTTGGGAATTTATTGGTAATGCGTTCAATCAGACATTTTGGAGTGAGAACCCCAAATATAATCCTTCTAACACAGAAGAAAATGCAAAAGTGACTATTTTTGATAAAGCTGATGGCTATTACGATGTATTTGAACATGTAACTTATCATCAATTGACTCAAATTCTTGAAAGTGACGGTAATTATCTCATCTTATTCGGCGGTTCTTGGTGCCCAAATACGCAAGCTGATATTAAATATATTGGTAAATATGCGAAAGAGCATAATATCGATAAAATCTACATTTGGGATACGAAGTTAACTGCTGGTGTGGATGTTGCAAGTAATTTGCATCCTCATAATAACGAGGAACTTCAAGTAAGAGCAAATAATCATGACTACGCTAAATTATACGGAAATGTGGTATCTAAATATCTAACAAATATTAAGACTCAGAACAATTCTGCTACTACGCCAACTGTAATTACTTATCAAGATGGTAGTGGTAATACAGTAACAGCAGATCGTCTGCAAGTTCCATATTTATTTGCATACAATAAAAACAATTCATATGGTGAAAATCATAGTAGTGCACCGATTCTTGGACACGTCGAATTAATGTATTCATTAACGAGCAGTACAGGATCAAATATTGCACCTGATTATGTATTCGGTGGAACCATTGTAAATGGTTATAATAATCAAGCGCTTGCCACTGCTTTACATTCACTTTATTCAAGATTAGAAGCTATTCCAACTGGCTTAGTAGGGGTAGCACCAACTTCATCTAACGGTAATAATGGAGTAATTACGGGTACTACAAATAAAGCATTGGAGTACAAATTAGCTGGAGCAAATGATGCTACGTATGTTCCTGTAAATGGCGATTCGATTTCGAATTTGGCTGCTGGAACGTATACGATTAGATATAGAGCTAAGAATGGATATCAAGGTCCTGTTACAGCATCAAGATTACCTATCGCTCCAGTTGCAGTAGCATATCAACCTGGCCAATCTATTGACATTGTTGTTCCTGCATATGTAGGAAGTACACCTACTCCTACACCAGTGACACCGACGCCAGCACCAGTAACACCAACACCAACGCCAACTACACCTGTTGATAGTGATATTGATCCAAAGGTAGAGGTTCAAATCACTGCAACAATAGATAAAGCTACAGGTGAAGCTGTAGCAGTAGTAACTGAAAAAAGCGTTCAAGATCTAATTGATCACGCTAAAAAGGTTGAGAAACTAGGAGATTCTGCAGTAGTAGTATTCAATGTTGCAGGTAATTCTGGTTCGCAATATACTCAACTAACGTTACCGAGAAATGCATTTAAAGGTTTGGCTACTAGCACAGATGCTAACGTTCAAGTTAATGTTGGCTATGGAACGGTAAGCTTTGACGCAAAGGCTATTGACGCCATTCAAGCTTCCACAGATCCGGGGGATATTAGTATTATTATTGAAAAGTCGTCGCTAACTGAGGAAGGCCAGCAAGTATTGGGAGACAGACCTGTTTATACATTCTCTGTATTTGCGGGTACGACCGCTATTTCAAGCTTTGGTGGAGGAAATGTACACATTAGTTTACCTTACACCCTACAAGCAAATGAAGATCCGAATGCAATTATTGTGTACTATATTTCTGAATCAGGTGATTTAGAAACAATACGTGGTCAATATCATGCATCAACGAAATCTGTAGAGTTTACTACTACACATTTTTCTGAATATATCATTGGATACAATCCGGTATCCTTTGCGGATGTTTCTCAGTCAGCATGGTATAAAGATGCAGTTACTTTCTTAGCTGCAAGAAATATTACTAGTGGTACTACAGCTGATCAATATAGTCCGAATGCTGAAGTAACAAGAGGTCAGTTTATTGTATTCTTACTAAGAGCTTATGGAATTGAGGCAGATGAGAACTCTGCAAATAATTTCGCTGATGCAGGCAATACGTATTACACACCATACTTGTCTAAAGCGAAGTCTCTAGGCATTACAACTGGCATTGGTGATAATAAGTTTGATCCGAATAGCAAAATTTCACGTCAGGATTTGTTCACGTTGTTGTATCGTGCACTTGATGTGCTTGGTGAAGTTCCTACTAAGTCTACAAATACTTCCGTATCAAGCTTTAGTGATGCAGATCAAATTGCTGGATATGCTAAGGATGCTTTCAATGTTTTTGTAGAAAGCGGTGCTATTAAAGGTAACAACGCGAAACTAGATCCAAAAGGGATTTCTACAAGAGCTGAAGTAGCACAAGTACTTTATAACCTCCTTTATAAATAAGAGAAAAGAACTTAAAAGAGATGGATAACCGAAAGGGTTATCCATCTCTTTTGTTTATATTCAGAACTGCTGGTATAGTCCATATACATGAATTGAAAATTAGTATCAGTTACTTCAAATATTTACAAATTATTGTTTTTATTTGGTTGTTGAAATAAGGACGGATTTATTTGAGAATAATAAGTTGGAGAATGTTTAGCAACTGGGTATCGACAGCATGCAAGAGAGGCGGAATTTAATGCAACAAGTTTTAGATAATATAATTAACGTCACAAACGATTTTTTATGGTCAAAGATTTTGATCATCCTACTTATCGCTTGTGGACTTTATTTCACAATTAGATCGAGATTCGTACAATTTGGCATGTTCAAAGAGATGTTTGTCGTTCTGAAAGGTTCTAATGAAAAGTCACCTAATAACATTTCATCGTTTCAAGCATTTTGTATTAGTATGGCGGCAAGAGTTGGAACTGGTAATATAACGGGTATTGCGATTGCCATTGCCATTGGTGGACCAGGGGCTATTTTCTGGATGTGGGTTATAGCGATTATTGGTGCAGCATCTAGCTTTGTCGAGAGTACATTAGCGCAAGTATATAAAATCAAGGATAAGACAGGATTCCGTGGCGGTCCTGCATACTATATGGAACAGGGTTTAAACAAACGTTGGATGGGAGCAATATTTGCGGTACTCATTACGTTGTCTTTCGGTCTTGTATTTAACGCTGTACAGTCCAATACGATAACGGTTGCTTTTGAAAATTCGTTCGGCACTAATCGTGTCATTCTTGGCTTAGTCATGGCTGTTGCCTTTGGTATCGTTATTTTTGGTGGTATAAAACGTATTGCTAGAATGTCTGAATATATTGTTGTCGTTATGGCTGTTATCTATGTAGGAGCAGCATTTTGTATTGTATTACTTAATATTGAAAAAATGCCCGAAGTGATAGCGCTTATTGTGAAAAATGCTTTTGGATTTGATCAAGCGGTTGGTGGAACTTTTGGTGCCGTTATTTTGCAAGGTGTAAAACGAGGACTGTTCTCGAATGAAGCAGGGATGGGTAGCGCGCCGAATGCGGCTGCAACAGCTACAACAAGTCATCCCGTTAAGCAAGGACTTATGCAAGCGCTTGGCGTACTGGTGGATACTTTACTAATATGTTCGAGTACTGCTTTTATTATATTACTGTCCGATGCATACAAGCAGCCTGGACTGGACGGTATATTACTTACACAAGCTGCTTTAAGCGATCATATCGGGTCATGGGCATCAGGAGCATTGGCTATTATGGTTTTCTTATTCGCTTTCAGTACGCTAATCGGAAATTACTATTATGGTGAAACAAATATTGAATTTTTAAACTCCAAGAAGTCAGTGTTGAGGTTATATCGCTATAGTGTGTTAGCAATGGTAGTGTTTGGTGCTGTTGCCAAGGTACAATTGGTATGGAATTTGGCTGATTTGTTCATGGGTTTAATGGTCATCGTGAATTTGATCGCGATTTTTCTGTTATCAAAAGTAGCCTTTGCAGCGTTGCATGATTACAAGCAACAGAAACGAGCGGGTAAAGATCCTGTTTTCTATAAAGATAGCATTAAAGGCGTGGAAAACGTTGAATGTTGGGACAACTCGCCAGAAGTGAAGAGTAAGTAATAGAAAGATCATTATTGTGATGGTGATTAGCTCCACGATAGTCTTCTTGAAAATATAGTTAAGGAGATGGCGTCTGTACTTGGCAGACGCCTCTCCTTTTTAAGTTTGAATACATTTTTATTGCTAATTTTGTTATAGAACATAGGCAGTGGTTACAAAATTGTGGGTGATCAATTGTTATTTACTTTGTATATGAGTGAAACCATTTGTTCGAACTTATCCACTTTCATCAAATGAAGATTAGTAGGTGCAACTCCTGCTTGGAACAACGGAATACCTTCTCCGAGTATGGTTGGAATAATTGCGATGTGCAGTTCGTCTAACAGCCCCTCTTGCAAAAAGGCAGCAGCAAGCTGACCTCCCCCTACTAGCCAAATATCGCCCTTAGAGTCACCTTTTAATCTTGGTATAAGCGTGTTAATTGATTCATCAGTAAATGTAACATGTGCAGTAGAAGCTTGCTTCGATCTGGAAAGGACGTAGCATGGCTTGTCCGCATAAGGAAATACATCTGCCAGTATGAGAACTTCATCATACGTCATGCGACCCATTACAATCGTACCTACAGTACTATAAAATTCACTATAACCGCCATCTCCTTCACCCACTTCTACATGATCAAGCCAATCAACCGAACCATCTCGTCTAGCGATATAACCATCTAAACTTGTCGCAATATAAAGCACGACTTTATTATTGTTCATATTCATTTCCTCCTTTGTATCGCTTATGATACATTATAATTATGACAAATTATGACGTAATTAGGTGATGAACTTGAATAATAGAATTTTAACCATGATGAGATTATTGGATTCACGAAAAAAATTTACTGCCCGTGAGCTTGCAGATCGGTTTAATGTCTCGATTCGTACCATTCAGCGTGATCTAGATCATTTACAGAAAATGGGCTTTCCGCTCTATGCAGAAGTTGGTGCAAATGGTGGTTATCGTGTGCTGCCGAACAGAATTTTGCCGCCGCTTCAGCTTACAAAGCATGAGGCGTTTGGGATGTTTATGATGATTGAGTATTTGGAGAACGTGTCGGACTTTCCGTACGGCTCTATACGTACCCAATTAGCAGATCAACATTTTACAAGCTTACCCCAAGAAGTACAGGACGAGATTGTGCGAATGAGGCAACATATTGCCTTTGTTCAACATCATGGGATGCATCCAGAGCCATTGACTACTTTTATATTAAGTGCGGCAGTGGAAAAGCGTGAAGTTGAGTTCAGTTATGCCTCTCGTAGTGGCACTAAGAAAGTACAAGCTTATCCGCTCGGTGTCTACTACGAGCATGGGTATTGGTATATGCCTGCCCAAAAAGGGGATAGCGTGTTGCTGTATCGGGTTGATCGGATGGGGCAATTGGAAATTCTTCAACATAGTGAGAAATCGGTCCCCACGCTGAATGATTGGCTTCATTCGAAGGATAGTAGGCAAAGTGTCGAAGTCATTATTCAATTTACTGAGTTTGGAGCAAGACTCGCACAATCGGATACGTTATTCAAATCTATTATGAACAACCGATATTGTGGTCAAATTCCGCTTGAGGAATTTCCATTTGTAGCAAGGAAACTACTTGCATATGGACCAGATGCCAAAGTTATTAGCCCGCCACAATTGAGGGATATAGTAATGGAGCAGCTTGAAAGTAGCTTAAGGCAATATGAGTAAAAAGTATAATGACAGACCATTTTGAATAGTATTCATTAGAAGCTTCATAAAAACGCTTATTTATTCGGTGATTAGAAGAGGTGAATTAATGAGTAATAAAAAATCATTTTACTTACTAGCACCTTATATGGCAGATAATCATCTAACGAAAGATATAGGAATTATTCCTTACATCATGCAAAAGTATGTAGGGTATAAGGCAGTATTCGCCACATATAAACCACCTAATGGCAATGTTACTTGGCCTACGTTACAGTTGTATTCTGAGGATATTGAAATTGATTATATCGAACCGAGTTTCGAGTACCATCCAGAACATGTTATGGATACTGTTTTCTCAAATAACGTTTACGATTGTGGTAATGATTTGGAGCAATATATTGAAAGTAACGCATCAAAAATAAATGTGTTATTTATATTTGGGTTTTATCAATTTTATTATAATGCTATTAATAAGTACAAAGAATTGAATCCAACAGGTAAAGTTTACTTGAAGCTTGATGCAAATATCATTTGGATTAACAATACGATACTAACGGATGAGTTTACCAAGTTTCTGGGGAATTGTGATATCATTTCGAGTGAAACAATGGTGGAATATATTAGCCAAAAATGGTCAGTACCTATTCACTATATACCTAACGGATATTATTCATTGGGTAATGCTGAGAATGGTTTAGATAAAATATTTGCTTTCGAGGAAAAGGAAGATATTATTTTTACTGCTGCCAGGTTAGGACATCCGGCGAAAGCGACGGATGTATTGCTAGAAGGATTCAGATTAGCAGTCCCTCACATACCTAGTAGTTGGAGGCTCGTTCTTGCAGGCAGCGTTGAAGAATCATTTAAGCCTTATATTGAAAAGTTTGCTCAAGAAAACCCTGAATTAAATGAAAGAATTGTTTTTTTAGGTTTTACGAGTGATAGGGAAATACTTAATGATTGGTTCATAAAAGCGAAAATATTTGTTTTTCCTTCAGCCTATGAAGGATATGCCAATGTTTTGTCTGAAGCAAAAGTTCATGGTTGCTATTTAATTGGTTCAGATATTGAATCCAATCGAGATGCAGCCTCGAAACATGAATTAAGATTAAACTTCATTGATGATCAGTATAAGTTGCAAAATCGATATTTAGAGTATGGTTCTTTGCATACGGTTGGTCTTAGCTATGAGTTAGCGCTTAGAATGATCGAGACATGCAATGATCAAACGCGATTAGAAACAGTCTGCTATAGTACACAGCGGGATGCTAGCGAACATTTTGACTGGGTTAAGTTGTGCAAGAAGATAGATTCACTACTTCAAGAGACTACACCTACATTGATAAACAATAACTTAATATATTAAAAAAGTCGTCGTAAAGTTATTCCAATAACTTTACGACGACTTTTTATTGTTGTCATAAGATGAAATTTACCCCTTCAATGAAATCTAGTTACGGTAATGAATATCGCTAAATCGCACAAGAAACAGCCATTTCCGGAGATATAGAATATTATATAGCCATGGTATGATAAGTTTGTTTATTCAGTTTTGTTAAGGAGAGGGATATGAAAATACTAACTGGAATAACTAGGAAGTTAAGAGAAATGAGCTATAGATTATTCACTTCATCATTAAAATCTCGATTATATACGCTAATGATTATTTGCTCCACCATTCCAATCATTTTAATTGGTAGTCTTTCTATGTATTCCATTTCATCTATTTTGGACAATAAAATTGACAAGGGATTAATGAACCATTTAGACCAAGTTAGAGGAAACTTGATTACAATGCTGAACAATTTGGAGTACTCGTCACAGCAGTTTACGATTAATGGTTTAATTGGGAGCGATCTTGCTAATTGGCTTGAAATAGAAGATTTACATGATTCCTTAACATTAAGTAGTGATATCCAAAAAAAAATAAATTTATTTAATTTCACCAATCCTACTGTTGGACTTACGATGTATTACAATCGAGATTCTGAAAGCGTTGTCATGTCCAATCAACTTGTAAAAGAATTCAAACTGAATGATTTGACAAAGTTAACGAATATTTCCGGAGCAAGTTATTATGGCCCACACTATTCTAACTATAAGTATAGTAATACGAATATGGTGATATCCATTATTCGAAAATTTGATATAGGATTACATACTCCTCAAACTTCGAATATAGAGATATACGTTGAAACTAATTTTAAAGTATTTGAAAAGATATTGAATTCAGCGCAGTATGGCATGGGGGCTTTTCACGTACTTGTTGACAAACAGGGTTATGTTGCCTATTCGCAAAATAATGATTTACTACCCATTGGTAGTCTATATGATAGTGAAGGGCTTGAACAATACGTAGCATTTGAGGATATGGATCAAAAGGATCTAAGATTAGTCGTTTTTGTAGATCGATCTGATTATAATAGTGAGTTTAATAAATGGATCGGGTCCTTTATCATTGTTATTATTCTTTCTATTACGGCAAGTATTCTTATTGCTATTACGATTCGTAATTATGTATATCGTCCGCTTATTAATATAAAAAAAGGAATGTACCTAGTATCGGCTAACAATTTTAATACGAGGCTAGAGCATAGTGGGTTATTAGAATTTGATTATTTAATTGACCAATTTAATAATATGGGCTTTAAAATTCAAGAGCTAATTAAACAACTTGAAGTAGAAGAGAAAATGAAGAGGGAAACAGAGGTTGCCAAGTTAATGGCCCAGATTAATCCTCACTTTTTGTACAATACACTTAATACGGTACAGTGGCTAGCTCGAATGAATGGACAGAAGGAGATTGATCAATTTATCGTTAGTTTTACTAAAGTACTTAGTTATAATTTGGGCAAGGATGGAATTATTGTCACTGTAAATCAAGAGCTGGAAGCTTTAAAGGATTATATTGCTCTTCAGCAAGTTCGATATGACCATCAGTATGATATTCGTCTACATGTGGATGAAGCGATGCTAGATGTTGAAGTTCCACGTTTCCTTATGCAGCCTTTAGTAGAAAATTCTCTATATCATGGTCTTGGTGATGTTGGAGGGATGATTGAGGTTATTATTGAACAAAAAAACCACGATAGATTGAATATTATCGTTCGGGATAATGGGGCTGGTATTGATCAGCAGAAAATCGATCAGTTACTTTCCGATGGAGTCAATAAGACAGGGTTTGGCATAGGTCTTAACTATGTATACAAAACAGTGAAAAGTAATTATGGCGCACAAGGAGAGTTAATTATTACGAGTAAGAAGGGTGAAGGTACATCTATTCAAGTCACATTGCCATTGAACAAGGAGGGAACACATCATGATTAAAGCATGTATTGTTGACGATGAAAAATTAGTGCGTAAAGGTATTATCACGATTATGCCTTGGGATAAGTTTTCGATTGAGGTCATAGCAGAGGCATCTAATGGGGTACGTGCTTTAGAGATTATGTCTGAACAACCGATAGATTTACTATTTACAGATTTGAACATGCCGGAGATGGACGGCATGCAACTTATACGTGAAGTAAAGGAAAAGTATTCTAATGTGCAAATTGTTATTCTTACTTGCCATCCAGAATTCGAATACGTGCAGGAGGCTCTGAGACTCGGAGCTATCGATTATATTTTAAAAACACAGTTGGAAAATGACGTGATGGAGGATATGCTTCAACAAATTGTCACTCGCTATTATGAGCGCCTTTCCACTATATCTCAATCTAAACCTATGGAGCTAAACACTGTGTACAGAGGGAAGTATCCTGAAGAAATTGTACAATCAATTAAGAAAACCGTTAACTACATGCAGGAGCAGCATGAGATGAATTTTACACAGGAACACATCGCAAAGGTTGCAAATATGAGTAGAGGATATTTCAGTCAATGCTTTAAGGATATTATGGGGACGAGCTTTCATAAGTATTTAAAAAATATGCGTTTAATGAGGTCGAAACAATTACTATTAAGTACGAATCGCCCCATATATGATATTGCTCAGCAAACTGGATTTAAGGATGAGAAGTACTTCAGTCGTCAGTTTTTATTAGAGGTAGGTATGCTACCCTCTGATTTTCGTAATCAAGATCCAATGAACCTATGAAAAATGTTGCCGAAACGGTGAATTTTGTCCGTTTCGGCATTTGTTTGCTTACAGGAATAATACGCTTTGCGGTCAGAAATCTAAGTCGGGTTTTCTGCTATTGAAGATATACTTAACGAGAACAAATCAATTACAGACTTTGGAGGGGATCAAGTCATGGTATTTGGAACAAAAATGAAAGCGGTTTTATTAATTGCTATGTGTACAACGTTAGTAGCTTGTTCAAGCGGTGGGAATGGTAAGGGAAACAAAGAGGTAGTTGAAAAAACTCCCGTTGTAGCAGCTGATCCATTTGGTCGCTTTGAAGAGACAATAACTGTAAGTCTAGGTAAGGCAATGTCTGTAGATATTGAATTGCCACCTGGTGATACTCAAGAGAACAATGAATATGTTCGATTTATAGAGGAAGAGCTTAACGTAAAGTTTAATTATGATTGGCAAACAGCAGATGGTGATCCTTACAAACAGAAAATGGATCTCGTTATCGTAAGTGAATCCGTTCCAGATGTTATGCTCGTTGACGAAGCACAATTGAAACTTCTTGTTGACGCAGATCTAATTGCAGATCTGACGGACGTATATGAGGCTAATATATCTCCTGAACTTAGAGAAGTTTTCGAATCAACAAAGGAACTAAGTTTAGCATCTGCCACGTTTGACGGTAAATTGATGGCTGTACCTAACTCATCTCCAGGTGCTGACGCTATGAATACATTGTTCATACGTAAAGACTGGCTAGATGCAGTAGGTCTTCCAGTTCCAAAAACATTGGAAGACATTGAAGTGGCAGCGAGAGCATTTATTGATAACAACTTAGGTGGCGGCAACAATCAAACGATTGGTCTAGTTGGCCAACAAGATATTGTTAATATAGGCAACAGTATATTTGGTTTTGATACGATATTCAGTTACTTTGATGCTTATCCGGAACTATGGGTTAAAAATGACGATGGTACTGTAGAATATGGCTCAATCCAGCCTGAGACGAAGGTAGCACTTGCTAAACTTCGCGATATGTATGCTAATGGGGTTATTCATAGAGAGTTTGTTGCTGAAACTGGCTCAAGTGGTCGTGAAAAGATTATTTCTGGTCGTGCGGGTATGTTCTTCGGACCATTCTGGATGCCATCATGGATTATGATCGATAACCTTAAGCTTGATCCGAAGGCAGAGTGGGTAACAGTAGCTGTTCCACTAGACAAAGAAGGTAAATTTAAAACGCACACGATGTCTCCGACATCCAGCTATCTTGCTGTCAGCAAAAAGATGGCTAACCCAGAAGCAGTTATCCGAATTTTGAACCATGAATACATTATTGACCAAACTCGTGGAAATGAATTTTACATTGATCAAAACGTGAGATACAACCGTGTTAATCTACCATTCGGTCATATGATGGCTCCATTCGATGAGAAGGAAATTGCGGTTGTTAAAGTAGATGAAGTACTTGCTGGTACTAGAGAATACGATACTTTACTAGCTCATGAGAAGATTCAATATGATCGCATCGTATACAACAATGAAAACCCTAAGAAAGATCTGCTTGCGTGGGCAAGCTCGATAACTGTGGATACAACTAGAGGGATGATTCAAAGCAACGTTGAGAAAGTAACAGGTGCTTTCTATGGGAAAACAACTACGATGAACCGTAAATGGGTTAACCTGAAAAAGCTTGAAGACGAAACGTTTATTCAAATTATTATGGGTGACAAACCAATCGATGCTTTTGATCAATTCGTAGCGGATTGGAAGAAACAAGGCGGAGATGAAATTACTAGCGAGGTAAATGAAGCAGTTAAGTAATGCAGTAAAGAGCGGATTGGAGTAGCGATATGAGAACATCACGAAATGTATGGGGCTATTATTTAATGCTTACTCCACCGATATTGCTAGTGCTAATTTATGAGATATTCCCTTTGTTCGGCTTAATCATTGCCTTTCAGGATTTTGTGCCGGGCAAGGGAATGTTTGGCTCTACCTTTGTCGGTTTGGACAATTTTATTTACATGTTCCAGTTAAAGGAAAGTTCCCAAATCTTTTACAATACAATCTTTATTGCTGTGAGTAAAATTGTATTGAATTTGATTGTACCGTTAATCTTTGCGTTAATGTTGAATGAAGTTTTACAAAACACGTTAAAACGTTGGATTCAAACCATTGTTTATTTGCCACATTTTATGTCGTGGGTAATATTAGCGGGCGTCCTAACTAATCTATTAGCTTCGGACGGGATTTTCAACAATATTATTACAGCACTTGGTTTTGAATCTATTTTCTTCTTAGGAAGTAATACATGGTTTCCAATCGTAATTATTGGAAGTGATGTATGGAAGGAATTTGGATTTAATGCGGTTATTTTCTTGGCAGCACTAACAGCTATTAATCCAAGTTTGTATGAGGCGGCTAAAATTGATGGTGCGTCTAAATTCCATCAACTACGCTACGTAACTTTACCTGGTATTGCTCCTACGATTGTACTATTAGCTTGTCTAGGTGTAGGTAAAATCATGAATGCAGGCTTTGAACAAATCTTTAACCTATATAATCCAGCGGTATACGCTTCAGGTGACATTATTGACACTTATGTATACAGAATTGGTCTTACTCAACATCAATATGGTTTGGCTACTGCCGTAGGAACTTTGAAGTCAGTTGTAGGATTCATCTTAGTTGTACTTTCTTGGAAGCTGGCAGACAAATGGGCCAATTACCGTATCTTTTGATGAGGAGGAGTATCAATGTTTAGCAAGCAACAAACTTTTGGTGAGAAAGTAACATATGTGCTTCTTCTCATCGCTCTAATACTAATTACATTGGCTTGTTTGGCACCAATATGGCATATGGTTGCCATATCACTTAGTGATAATTCTGCCGTTTCAGCAGGGCAAGTAACATTTATTCCAGTTGGATTTACATTAACACCTTATGAATTTATTTTACAAGATCAGAGATTCTTCCAAGCGTTTGGTGTTTCGGTACAACGTGTATTGCTAGGTGGAGCTATTAACTTTATAATGACAATTCTAGCAGCATACCCTCTATCGAAAGAAACATCAGAGTTTCCTGCTCGTAATAAAATAATGTGGATATTTATATTTACAATGATGTTCAACGGAGGTTTAATTCCGTGGTATATGACTATTAAAATGACGGGTGTTATGGATAGTATTTGGGCACTTGTATTACCGGGAGCAGTACCTGTATTCAACGTGGTATTGCTTATGAACTTCTTCCGTGCTATACCTAAGGAAGTTGGAGAAGCTGCCAAAATCGATGGTGCAGGAATATTCACTACGATGTGGAAAGTATATATTCCGATGTCCATGGCATCAATTGCTACGGTTACGTTGTTTAGTATTGTTCATCATTGGAATGCGTTCTTTGATGGTATGATTCTAATTAATACACCGTCTGGCCAACCTTTACAAACTTATATTCGATCATTGGTGGTTTTACCAGCTTTAGCAGATATGAGTTCTGGAAGCCTAGAGGATCTTATGAAATTATCTGAGAAAACCTTTAATGCAGCCAAAATTGTAGTAACAATGATTCCAATTCTACTTGTATATCCATTCCTTCAAAGATACTTTGTTACTGGTATTACATTAGGTTCTGTGAAGGAATAACAAATTAATGAAGTAAGGTGGAGAAGAATATGACTAAGACAGTTTTTGTAACAGGAGCAGATAGAGGATTAGGTTTCTCATTCACCAAATTTTTCCTTGAAAAGCAATACAAAGTTTTCGCGGGACAATTTATCGCGGATTGGGATTTTCTAAGTGAACTGAAGGAGCAATATCCAGACACGCTTGAAATTGTACCGTTAGATATTGGTGATGATCAAAGTGTAAAGAAGGCTGCACGCCAAATTGCTTCCAAAACTGAACATCTAGACATGGTAATCAATAATGCTGCTATTGGAACAAGAGATGATCATTCCAATATATTAGTAGATTTAGATTATGAAAATATGAAAACTATCTTCAATGTTAATACTCTTGGGTCTCTTCGAGTAACGAATAGTATTATGGGGCTATTGTTACAAAGTGAAGATAAACTTGTTATAAATATATCCTCGGAGGCAGGAAGTGTCGCTCGTAACCATCGCATTTCTGGCTATGGCTACTGTATGTCAAAGTCAGCGCTTAATATGCAATCCTCGATTGTGCATGAGCATCTCAAAAAACTAGGCGGTCAAGTGATGGTATTCTATCCGGGATGGCTACAAACCTATATGAGTGGTCAATTAAGTACTATTGCGCCAACAACTCCGGATGAATCAGCGCTAAAAATTATTGGTTTAATTGAAAATCATAAGCAATATATGGGTGATGAACCTATCTTCCTCGATATGGATGGTCAAGTTTGGCCTTGGTAATTCAATAGAAATAATACTATAGAGATAATGGAGTGATATTGAGATGAGCAAATTTAAAGCACTTGCACTAGGTAACTATACAGATGTGAAATATCATCCATTTGAAAAAGTAGATCGTGAGATTGAAGGTAGTCTTGAAGAAGTCGCAGAAGTAACGAGCACAGGCGATTACAGTGTGCTTAACAAGGAAACATTAGAAGGTTATGATCTATTTATTTCGTATACTGAATTTTCTCAACAACCTGAACCACAAGAGCGTGTAGCAGCATTGCTAGATTACGTAGCAAATGGTGGTGGTCTACTTGTTATTCATAACGGAATTTCACTTCAGCGAAATAAGGAATTAATGACAATGATGGGTGCGAAATTTACAGGACATCCGGAATTTACAACATTACCTGTCCAAAATACATTGCCTGATCACCCAATTATGAAAGGTATTGAGCCTTTCGAGATAGACGATGAGCCATACCGCTTTGACATGATTCCGCATTTTGACACGACAATTCTGGCTCAATATGAGCATGACAACCAGCTGTGGCCTGCGGCTTGGGCTCATGAGTATGGTATGGGTAGAGTTGTATACTTAATGAACGGTCACCAGCTTTCCTGCTTCTCTGTTAAGCCATTCCGTCAATTGATTAAGCAAGCTGGCTTATGGGCAGCTAAGGTATGGTAGGGAATTAACTTGTCAGCAATAGAAGCTACGAAAAAGCAGGCAAAAACATTATTCCCAATTCTTGGCCTAGTAAGTATGGCTCATTTACTTAATGATTCCATGCAAGCTGTTATACCAGCATCGTACCCAGTACTCCAAGAGGCACTGGGTTTGTCTTTCACGCAACTAGGATTTATTACATTTGTTCTATACTTTTCTTCTTCTGTTATTCAACCATTCGTAGGTGCGATTGCAGATGCAAGACCGACACCAATGATATTACCAGCAGGAATGCTTATGGCTGCACTTGGTATGTTCGGTCTTGGTATCGCTCCCGGATATTGGTCGGTGTTAGGTGCTGTTCTTCTCGTGGGCATAGCATCAGCAATGTTTCATCCTGAAGGAGCGAGAATTGCCTATATGGCTGCGGGCCCGAAGCGTGGGCTTGCACAATCTATCTTTCAGGTTGGAGGAAATATGGGTGGTGCGCTTGCACCAATTATGACCGCATATATTTTCTTTCCATTTGGACAACAGGGAGCCTATTGGTTCATCGTTCTAGCGGGTATAGGTTTTGTTATTCAAGCTTTTGTTGCCAGATGGTATAGTAGTCAGTTGAAATTATTGCCTCCATTGGAACGCAAAAAAGCAAAGAAAAAGACTGCAGATAGTAATGATAAAGTAGTAAGAAAATCTATCTTTTATGTTATCGTACTAGTGTTTGCACGTTCATGGTTTAGTGCAAGTATTGGGACTTACTTTGTCTTCTTCCTAATGGATAAGTTTGGTCTTTCGATTCCGAACGCTCAAATGTATATCTTTACGTATATGGCAGCAGGTATTATCGGAACATTTCTTGGCGGTCCGTTATCGGATAAAGTCGGTCGCAGAAATGTAATTCTACTTTCCTTATTAGGAGCTGTACCATTTGCAATAGCATTACCTTTCTCAGGTCTTGTTGCTGCATATCCACTATTGTTCTTGCTCGGTCTAATTAACCATAGTAGCTTCTCTGTTACCGTGGTGTACGTTCAAGAGATGGTGCCTGGTAAAGTTGGGATGGTATCAGGTTTAATTACTGGTCTGGCATTTGGTATGGGCGCACTTGGTTCAATGGTGTTAGGTATTATTATTGACTTAACGAGTATTCAAGCTGTTATTATTGCTTGTTCTTTCATGCCATTACTAGGATTAATAGGTTTCTTACTTCCCCCTGACAAACGTAAAGATACTATATCAGCAGCATAAGTTATGGAATTACGATATGTATTATATAGGGAACATATATAAGGTTGGATAGGAGTATATTCTTTCGAGAATATACTCCTATTTGCTGTAATGTAGACATTAGTTCCTTTTTATATTAATATAAAACCATCCAGACGGTATAGTAAATGAATGGGGGTTAACCTAGATGATGGATAGTACTGTTTCACAACCTAACCATAAAAAACTGCTCATTCTAGAAGCAGCATCCAAAGTTGTACTCGCAGAAGGAGTCAATCGCTTAACGTTAGAAGCGGTCGCGTTAGAGGCTGGGATCAGCAAAGGTGGATTGTTATATCACTATGGAACGAAAGATGAGCTTATAAAAGCAATGAACATACGTGTGATGGAACAATTTAGAGAGAGTATTAATCGCGAACTTGCTACGGGTGCATCTTATCCTAAAGCTTACTTGCTCGCTTCATTAAGCAGTT
This sequence comes from Candidatus Pristimantibacillus lignocellulolyticus, assembly GCA_023639215.1. Classification (NCBI taxonomy): domain Bacteria; kingdom Bacillati; phylum Bacillota; class Bacilli; order Caryophanales; family Paenibacillaceae; genus Pristimantibacillus (SeqCode); species Pristimantibacillus lignocellulolyticus (SeqCode). The sequence continues at coordinate 1,394,902 of CP097899.1, read as the reverse complement.
TGCAGGACACAGAGTATCTTAATATAAGTACGAGTTTGTTAGCTGCAATCTCTAATAACCACGCGATACTTGATCTATGGAAAGAAGACTACTCTCAGGTTAAAGAAAACTTTAATCATTCTCAAATCCGTAGGGAGCTTTGTTTACTTATTCAAGCTACATGTGACGGTCTATGGTTCTCACGGTTATTCAGCATGACCCATATTGATGCAGATGAAGAGCAGAAAATTATTATGGAACTATTGCACCAATTGGAAGGGGAATCGACATAATGGCTTATTTGCTTCTATTAACTTCGATTATTACTGAGGTATTTGCTTCTACGATGTTGAAGCTCTCTAACGGATTTACAAAGAAACTACCGATAGTAGGTGTTATTGTTGGTTATGGATTATGTTTTTATCTACTATCATTAACATTACTTGAACTACCGTTAGGTTTTAGTTATGCGGTATGGAGTGGACTCGGAACCATACTTACTGCTGTTATGGGTGTCATCTTGTTTGGTGAAAAGATCAACCGCCAAGGATTACTCGGTATAACGCTGCTGCTTATCGGCATTATTTTGCTTAATATTTCGAAATAAGGGGTAGTTCAAAAAGCGGACTTTGATAACGATGTAATGCATTGTAGTTGAGTTGACACTTTTTGATCCCTATAGGAAGAGGGCTATTGATATGAATAGAAAAGGCGCTATGTATTTGACATGTGCTATATTATTTGAAGTTTGCGGTTCGACCATGTTGAAATATTCAGAAGGGTTTACTATACTTTGGCCATCTATAGGTGTTGTTATCGGTTTTCTAACATCCTTTACTTGTCTTGGCTTGGCACTTAAAAGCATGTCCCTTTCTACCGCTTATGCAATCTGGTCCGGAGTTGGTACTGCGCTTACCGCATGCATTGGCATTCTACTATTTGAAGAGCAGATTAATGCACTGAAAATAACAGCGCTATTGTTCATTATTGTGGGCGTTGCAATACTTAATAAATCTAATTCGGAGCAAGTTAAAACTGTTGAATCATAAGAAAACATAAATAATAACTAATTGAATATAATGGAAATGTATTATATATTATTACATGTATTGGTTGAATTGTAATGCATTAACCCAAGGAGGTTACCATTATGTACATGAATTTTAATATGAAAGAGAACACGCTCTATGCAAAGTCTACACTATAAACAACGGCGGGTTGTTTTTATAGAGCGAAAGATATTAGTACCGCCTAAATGCCTTTAATGGCGTGGTATGTTTATAATGTGACTTTGCTACCTTAAAATTCTTACTATTTAAGGGGTAGAGTAATTATGGAATATATTAATGCAGACGCTATTTTGCCAGAAGAATTATTAAAAGAAGTACAAAAATATATTAATGGTGGCATGATTTATATCCCTATGCCTAAAGGGTCAAGAAAAGGATGGGGTGTAAATTCAGGACATAGAACATATTTAACACAAAGAAATGATCAAATTCGTGAACGTTTCTTACAAGGCACTAATATTGATCAACTCTCTGATCACTATTTTCTTTCCTGCGAAAGCATTAAGAAAATAGTGTATAAGAAATTGGTATAGATTGTTTTATAGAAGACACATTGGATTAATTTCCGATGTGTCTTTTTATGTATAAAACTATTAGAGTTATTTCTTACATATTTATCTAGTGTTCCTTTAGCTATAATGGCATTAACGGTAATAAATTTTACTCCAACAAGAGGAGGAGTGCGTTATCCAAAGACAGATGATTGAAAGTATGAATACACATAAAGGCGGGGTCATTTGGTTTACGGGGTTGCCTGGATCGGGTAAAACTACATTGGCTAATAACGTTCAACATGTATTACTTCAATCCAATATACGATGCGTCATTATAGATGGTGATGACATAAGACATAAACTTAACCGTGATCTTGGATTTTCAGAAGAAGATCGAATGGAAAATCTTCGTCGTGCTGCTGAAGTAACGCGTATGTTCATAGAAGCAGGGATATTCGTGTTGGCACCATTCATTACGCCGAGAGAATCTTATAGAACAATGATTAGACAACACTTTCAGCCTGAAGATTATACGGAACTGTATGTAAAATGTTCATTAGATACTTGTATAGGCCGTGATCCAAAGGGGATGTACGCCCTCGCTCTAGCAGACCAACTTCCTAATTTTACAGGAATATCTGCTCCATACGATTCACCAGTTGCTCCAGACCTCAAGTTAGATACAGAGCAGTTAGCATTACAACAATGTGTGGATCGATTAACAGCGTACATACGGTCTAAAGTAAAAGTTAAAAGCTAATAAAGCTTATTGGAGGATACTATGCTAGATATAGATTATAGTCATTATTTTAGGAAGGATGATCAAGTAAGATTGCGTGTAATAGGGATAGAAGACTTTATTCTATTTGGATTAACTAAAAAAGAATTTATAGAGAAGCAAAACAAGATAGAAAGTAAAATATATGAAATATGACGTAAATAAATAATAGAGGAGAGGTTCTATGAAACCTACATTAAGCTATACAATATGGTTTTCACAACGTACAGGAAGCACTTTACTTAATCATGCGCTTGCATCCACTGGAGTAGCGGGTAATCCTGCAGAATGGATTACATCCCGAGATCCAAATACGATAATGAAAGAGGATATTGAGTCTATCTGGAGTTACGGTTCAACTTCCAATGGAGTATTCGGAATAAAAACAGCTCTTTCACCTAACTGGATTACAGGATTAAGAAAGTTATATGAATTACCAGTTACAACAACACAGGCTGAAGTATGGCGTACAGCTTTTCCAAACAGCAACAAGCATATATGGATGACACGTAGAAACAAAATAAGATTAGCTGTTTCTTGGTGGCGTGCAATAGTATCTGGCGAGTGGCATAGACAATATGGTGAAAAGCCACAAGAACATGATATTGAAGATAAATATAACTTTGATGCGATTAATCATTTACTGACAGAAGCTACTTTTCGTGAAGCGGGTATGGAACAATTTTTCAGTGAAGAAGGAATTGTACCGCTAACGATTGTTTACGAGGACTTTATTCAAGATTACGAGGGAACGGTCAGAAGCGTATTAGAATATCTTGATATTCCAACAGACAACGTTGCCGTAGCACCACCTTCTTTAGATAAATTAGCGGATGATGTTGCTGAAGAGTGGGTACAAAAATTCCGCAGAGAACGTCAGCAAGGCTGGGGAAATATCGGTTGGTAACCAAAAGCTACTGTTAAATTTTTATATTGATTTTTGACCGAAGAAAAACTGCACATAGGGCTGATAATGATTCAACTAACGTGTCCCGTTAGTTGAATCATTATCAGCTTGTGCTTCACAGCATAAATTTCTTAAGAGCAACAGCAACTGTGCATGATTTGAATTAATACTCCTCCATCGGTTGCTATTACGTTCACATGGTCGCCGAATTGCTCGATAACATCCCTCCATGAACTGTTGATTAACCGCTCTAGGCGGTCGCGCTGTGGCAACAATAATATGAATTCCTGAATCATACTGTCTCATAATTTCTAGGTGATATGGATTTTTCACTGCCCAGTAATGTTCCGTTCAAGTCTAACACAATTGCCTGTATGTCTGACATCTGCATCTCTCCTTATGTAATTTTTCCAATAATAACCTATTTCTTTGAGAGAGATGCAAGGCTTACTGTTGTGATAATATTTCAGCCAGTTCAATGGAAAAGAGGAGCTCTATTTTGAGCCCCTCACTATCGTTCCCTGTTAGCGTAATCGTCTATATATATTTTTTTTCATAATGATAACGTACCCGCCGTAGACTGCATTTCCACGTTAAACACTAAGAAAGAGCGATTAGAAATACTTACATCGTAATGGTTTATAATGCTATAATTTCTTAATTGTAAAGTTATCATTCAGTAGTACCCAATTTTGTGGATACGGGAAGCCAAGTGCCCAATAACTGACGCCACGAAGATTATATTGTTTGACCATATCAAACTTAGCTTGCGCACTACGTGCATCTTCAAACCACACTTCATGACTTACCCCTTGTTCATTCACATAGCGAAAATATGGCGATTGTGCTGTCACATTATACAGGATGGGCGCACCGTATTGATAAGCTCTTCGAATTGCTTCCTGAGGGCTGAATGTCTCTGCTTCTTGACCTTGAATATGAGGAACAACCCAATCTCTAGCATAGATTTGGAATCCTAAAAATATTTTCTCAGCAGGGATTACAGTTAGCGCATATTCAACCACTTGTCGCATTTTATTAATCGGAGATATTGCTTGTGGAGGTCCTTTGCGGTAACCCCATTCATACGTCATAAGAATTACGAAATCAGCAATTCTCCCATGTTCCTCGTAATCATGCGCTTCATAAAGAAGCCCACCTTGTTGTTCGCTCGTTTTCGGAGCAAGGGCAGTTGACACTAAATATCCTTTAGGATGAAGCCGTTCTACACATAATTGCAGAAATTCATTGTAGTTCTCACGATCTTCAGGCAATACATTCTCAAAATCAACATTAAGCACAGTGTAACCTTTCTCTTCCATGACTTGGATGACATTATTAATTAACGTTTCTCGTAGCTCCGGATTAGACAACACTACATGAGATAGATTAGAACCAGCTTCTGTTGATGTGAAATTCGTAATCGACAACATCGGAGAGATATTGTGGGCTATTGCTGCTTCAACCATCTGTTGGTCGTCAAACGGCTCTAATGATCCGTCTTCTTTAATCATGTAGGCAAATGGACTGAAGTAAGTAAGCAGATGACTAATATTATCAAGTGTTTCAACTGCAGCTTCGTTGGATTGATACGTGTAGGCATTGACTTCAATCTCAGGTTTTTTTCTAGGGATAATTAAGTGCATTCCGATTGTAATGTTGTTGGAATCGTCAATATGATTTTCATTCATAATGGTTTGAATAGACACACCATATCGGTTAGAGATCGCCATTAATGTCTCGCCAGGTTGTACAACATGTAGGATTGGTGGAATGATGAGCGACATACCTAGTTCAAGTAAATTCGGATTCGTGATTTGATTCGTTTGTACGATAGCGTCCACCGTAACTCCATATTTCGCGGCAATAGACCATAAACTTTCTCCTGCTCTCACCCTGTGAGAGGTATAAAGCGAAGGTATAACTAATGATTGTCCAATCAGCAATTGATTGGGATTCGGTAGTTGATTCAGCTCATTAATAGCATTCACAGTCGTATGATAGTTTTGAGCAAGCTTCCAAAGTGTATCACCAGCACTTACTACATGTATAAGCAACAGAATTCCTCCTAAAACAATTTATATTCATTGGTATAGGTTATGCACCGCTGAATAAAATGTGTGTTTGCCTAGGAGAATATCCAAATGATATATAAATATAGATGCAACTAAATGTTAAGCTTCTTAAGTAAAGATTGATACCATAGTTCCCACTGTTCTTGATTTACTGATTGAACATAAGTTGCAATGAATGACGTACAGTTCTTAAATCCTTGTCCACCCAGTGTAAATTGTAGATTAGGACATTCTGCAAGACATTCTACGATCCATTTTTCCAATATACCAATATATTCAGGAGAATTAATAGAAACAGCTACAACGGAAATATTCTTCTCTTTGATGATAGAACCTAATTGGTTTAATGGTGTATTGGGACCTAAGTATATTACTTCCATTCCCTTTTTTCTCATAAATAAACTAAATAACATCAAGCCAATATAATGATTTTCTCCTTCAGGACATAACGCTAATGCTTTAGGGAGATGGTGGTGAACAGGGAGAATCCTGAAAAACTGAATAATCCGTTGCATGATTAACTGTGAAGAGAAATGTTCTTGAGCCACAGTTATATTATGATTTTCCCACTCTGTTCCTAATTGAATGAGTATTGGTACAAATAGATGATGAAAAACATCTTCATAATAATATATTGAAAATGCTAAGTCGATTGTTTCATGCGCACCAGTTGTATTAAAGTCGATTAATTCCTCGTATAGCCTATTAATAAGAACATAGTAATTATGATTGATATCAGCTGTTACAGTATCTTCGACTGGACTAGAAGAAACGCCTTGCTTCAATAAATAAACAGCCTCGCTAATTTTTAACCCATTTTCATTTATTTGATTTTTAACCCATCTAAGGATATTAATATCTGCTTCGCTATATATCCGATGTCCTCCATTACTCCTTTTTGGAGTAATGATTTGGTATCTATTTTCCCAAGCTCTAATCGTTACAGTGGGAATGTCTAGTATTTCAGAAACTTTTTTAATGCTATACATGTCTTGTCCACCTCACATATTATTATACATAAACTATACAAAATTGAAAGTGAAGTAGCTAGATATAGGTTAAACCTATACAAAATAAAAGAAAATGTTGATAAAGTTATACAAAACATGTATATTTTTAATATAAAGTTATACAAAAACTATACATATGATAGGAAGAAGGCGAATCATAATGAGTTATATTACAGCTAGTACTCAAGTACTGGATGAGAATGCTGTGTTGTCAGCTATAGAAAAATCATTAGCAATGATAGAGTTTGACATCCAAGGTAAGGTTCTTTGGGCTAATGAAAACTTTGCCAAAGTTATGGAATATAAAGCAATGGAGATGCCAGGTCTTCTACATAAGCAGTTTTGTGCGCCCGAGTTTGTCAATAGTTTTGAATATACGAAGTTATGGAATGAACTGAAAAATGGTAAACCCTTTCAAGAAAAAATAATGCGTATCACAAAAAATAAACAAATTCGTTGGTTTGAAGCGACATATACGCCTATTATTGATAATGAAGGTAAAGTCATAGCGGTTCTTAAAATTGCCACTGATATTACGGAAAGAGAGAATACGACGGCTAAAGTTACTATCGAATTACAGGATATGGCTCAAAAGTTACTAAAACGTGCAGAGGAAGGAATAGCTAGTAGTAATCAGGTTGCATCCTCTATTAATAAGGTAGTTGAAGAGTCCAATGGGAATATGCAAGTTTTGCAATCATTAGAACAAAAAGCTCAATTGGTACGTCAAACAACGAAAGCTATCCGAGATATCTCTTCACAGACTAATTTGTTAGCATTGAATGCAGCCATAGAAGCTGCTCACGCTGGAGAGTATGGATTAGGATTTAATGTAGTTGCAACGGAAGTTCGCAAACTAGCGAAACAAACAGAAGAAGCAACGAAAGAGGTAAATGCTAATCTAGAGGGAATTGCAATCCAAGTATCCGAAATTGCAACAGGAACGAAACGTGCTCAAATAGTTATTTCCGATAGTCAACTTCGTACACAAATGGCAGTAGATGAATTTACGGGGATTGGTGAAGCAGCAAGAGCACTAGATGATCAAGCTAAGGTACTTAGTGAATTAATATAACAAGCTCTATAAATAAAGTGATTGGAGGGTTGACTTTGGAATGTAAAAGTTGTTTAGTGCAAGAGTTGACTTTCGAATTTAGAATAATCGGTAAAAATAACTTAAAAGTTGTACCAGAAATAATAAAATATTTAGAGAGAGGACATTCGTTAATCAAAGTTAAGTCAAATGAGTCAATTGTATTAGCAATAAAAGAAAACGGAGTTCGAGATTTTCTAGACTTTTGTAAAGATCATCTGGACGCTAATCATATTACTTTTCGTATCGATAGAAAAGAATGGATAGAATTATCGCAAATCAATCGTATCCTGGATGTTCATTGGATCGATGAAGTCATACTTAACGAAACAGTACTGTGTCATTTTCAACCTATCGTAAATGTAAAAGAAGAAATCTATGCCTATGAAAGTCTTGCAAGGTTTCAAAGAACTGATGGGTCATTAATATTTCCACAAGAAATTTTCTCTGCTGCAAGAAGTCGTGGCAGATTGTATGCTCTGGACAAATTATGTAGAATGACAGCAGTAAAACATGGAGCAACAATAAATAAAAAGATCTTTATTAACTTTATTCCTACGTCAATCTATTCACCAGAATTTTGTTTGCAGTCAACGGTTCAATTAGCAGAGCAATTAGGTATTGATCCCTCCATATTTGTTTTTGAAGTGGTAGAAACAGAAAAAGTAGAAGATATTGAGCATTTGAAGAGAATATTGGCTTTCTATAAAAATCGAGGTTTTTCATATGCATTAGATGATGTGGGAGAGGGATATAGTACGATTGAGATGTTATCTGAGCTTCAACCTCAATATATGAAGTTAGATATGAGATATGTCCAAGGTGTCTCTCAAGATGTTACTAAACAACGAATTGCTAACATCTTTCTAGAAAAAGCTATGAATATCCAATCGATACCACTAGCCGAAGGAGTAGAGTGTAGAGAGGATTTTGAATGGTTGAAAGAGAGGGGATATCAGCTTTTTCAAGGGTACTATTTCGGTAGACCAGAGCCAATTTCAAGGGAATAGATTATATATAAGTGGATTTACATAGATAATGAGAAAATTACCAATAGTTTATTGGTAATTTTCTTTGTCTGGAAATTACATAACATAACAGCTGAAATAAAAAGTAGATAAATTTATTATAATCGTTATGGAATACTATAAATATGTATCCTATAACGGTTATAATGAACAATATAATCGATGCCAAAATTTCGATACAACCGAGGAGAAATTAATAATATATGAAAAATAATAAGCCCTCTTTCCGCCAAAAGTCTGATAAGAAATCTGCTCCAAAACCTTCACGCCGTCAGGATGGACCAGTGAAGAGTACGAAGAAACCAACTGTTCGCCATGTAAGTACTTTAAGAAATACTGCTCCACTTAAACAATTTACGGTAACTGAAGATACAGAGTTACTTGTGTTTTTGATTGATAAAATAGCTGGTCAAGGTAGAAATTCTATAAAGTCTGTACTAGCGCGTGGACAAGTATCTGTAGATGATCGTGTAGAGAAACTCTATAACTATCCACTTAAAGCTGGACAAGTGGTTGCTGTTAGTAAAGAGAGAATTACAGCTGCTCCACAACTTATCGGCTTACGCATCGTGCATGAGGACGATGATTTAATCGTTGTTAATAAAGATACTGGTTTGCTGTCTGTAGCCTCTGAACAAGAAGGTGAACTTACTGCATATCGTCAACTAACTGCTTATGTTCGTGCAACTAACCCAGATAGTCGTATATTTGTCCTTCATCGTCTAGATCGGGATACTTCAGGGATAATGATGTTTGCTAAGAGTGAGAAAGTTCAACAGAAAATGCAAACAGCTTGGACAGATGTCGTGAAAGAACGAACTTATGTCGCTTTAGTTGAAGGTTTTGTTAAGAAACAACAAGGAACAATATCTTCGTATCTTAAGGAAACATCAACATTAAAGATGTATTCTAGCCAACATGCAGGTGATGGCTTGCACGCGGTAACTCACTATAAAGTTATGAATGCAAATCGTGATTACTCCTTGCTAGAAGTGAATCTTGAGACTGGACGGAAAAATCAAATCCGTGTGCATATGCAGGATCTAGGACATCCTATTGCTGGTGATAAGAAGTATGGAGCTAAGTTAAAATCAATTGGCCGACTTGGACTTCATGCACGTGTGCTTGCGTTCGAGCATCCAACCACTGGGAAAATTATGCGTTTTGAGACACCTATTCCGAAACAGTTTTTAAGTCAGTTTAAAGAAAAATAATACTTCTGTACGATGATATAGATGAATAAAAACGGTTAGGTGAAAAAACACCTAACCGTTTTTTATATGCATTATTTGTTCAATTAATATCGTTAAATTTACAACTTGGTAGCGGGATCAATGATCTTAATAAATGTTTTCGTTGCGCGTGACAATGGGAACATTTTTGAATAACAGATACCGATATTTCGTCGTGGAATTTCTTCTATGAGTTGAATTTCATGTAAAATGCCATTTCTCAAATAATGTTCGGAAAACTCTTTTGTCACACAAGCTATACCGAGATTAATTTTCGCAAACTCTAACAATAATTCATGGGAACCTAATTCAAAATCTGGGGAAAGCAAATGTCCTTGGTCTTTTAAGTATTGCTCTACATATTTACGGGAATTAGAATTTTTTTCGAGAAAAATTAATGGCATGCTTATGAGCTGATCTAAACTAATCGGCTCTGTTGTTAAATATTTATATTTTTCACCACATACGAAAATATCACGTACTTCTTTGCAAGGGATGAAACGGAATTTGGTATCTTGAATAGGTAAGTTGCAAATGCCTACATCTGCTTTGCCTTCTTTCATGAAATCACATATTTCAATCGTTGTCCCGTTTATAATATTAAGTTTGATTCCAGGATATTTTGTATAGAACTCTTCTAAATAGGGCAACAAAAAGTAACGAGAGATTGTGTCACCTACACCTATATTTAATACCCCTGTTAATAAATTTTTGGATTCAAGTATCTTCTCCTCTGCCATACTTAACAGACTCATTGCAGAATTCACATGTTCGTATAAGAGTATACCTTCCGTTGTTAACGTTACACCTTTCGTTGTCCGATAAAATAATATAATGTCTAACTCTTTCTCGAGTTTTAGAATAGCTTGGCTAACTGCCGATTGTGTTAAATATAATTGCTCTGCGGCTTTCGAGATGCTTTTTTGAAAAGCGACTTCTTTAAATACGCGATATAAATCTAATTTACCAATCACATTAGTACTCCTTATGGCGGATATTATAGATATTAATTTTACTTATATCATGATATAAGGGTATAGTAAACTTGTACAGATGAATAAAGATAACTAGCAAATATATAATTATTCCGTTAAAGGAGAACTTACATTGCAAAGAGTAGTTGGAACAGTAGTTCGAGGTCTTCGTGGACCGATCATTAATAATGGTGACAATATTGAGCAAATCGTAGTGGATACTGTATTGAATGCTTCTAAAGTAGAAGGTTTTTCTATTGAAGATCGTGATATTGTAACCGTAACTGAATCAATTGTAGCTCGTGCACAAGGTAACTATGCAACGATAGACGCAATTGCCGCTGATGTGAGTGCTAAATTCGGGACGGATACAGTGGGGGTTATATTCCCTATTCTTAGCCGTAATCGTTTTGCAAACTGTTTAAGAGGAATTGCAAAAGGCGTAAAAAAAGTTGTACTTATGTTAAGTTACCCTTCTGATGAGGTTGGTAATCATCTTGTCGATCTAGATGAACTTGATGAAAAAGGCGTTAATCCATGGACTGATGTATTAACTGAAGCTGAATTCCGTCAACATTTTGGATACAAAAAACATACATTCACTGGCGTGGATTATATAGACTACTATAAATCATTGATTGAAGCTGAAGGTGCATCTTGTGAAGTGATCTTCTCCAACAACCCAAAAACTATTCTAAATTATACGAAAAGCGTATTAACTTGTGATATCCATACAAGATTCCGTACGAAACGTATTTTGGAAGCGAATGGAGCAGAGAAAGTATACGGTCTTGATAACATACTGTCTCAATCTATTAACGGAAGTGGATACAACGAAGCCTACGGTCTACTCGGCTCAAACAAAGCAACAGAAGATAGTGTGAAGCTATTCCCTAACAACTGTCAGCCGATTGTCGATGGAATTCAAGCCAAAATCTTGGAGCAAACAGGTAAATTAGTTGAAGTTATGGTTTACGGAGACGGTGCTTTCAAAGATCCTGTAGGTAAAATATGGGAGCTTGCTGATCCAGTTGTTTCTCCAGCTTACACGAAGGGTCTGGACGGTACTCCAAATGAAATAAAACTTAAATATTTAGCAGATAATAATTTCTCTCACCTGCGTGGAGAAGAGCTGCAAAAAGCAATTTCAGAATATATTATAAACAAGAATGAGAACCTTGTAGGTGCTATGGAAGCTCAAGGTACAACACCACGTAAATTAACGGATCTTATCGGTTCATTATCTGATCTAACTTCAGGTAGTGGAGATAAAGGAACTCCGATGGTTTACATTCAAGGGTACTTCGATAACTATACAAAATAGATTAATTTGCATGCTACACTCAAGCGAATATGCAGATTTTAACACTAAAAGACCTTCTAATTGTCGTTAGAAAACGATAACTAGAAGGTCTTTTTTTGCGCATTGAAGCTTTATAGCCATTAAGTAGGTTAAAAGCATTTATAAAAATCTATACAAGTTATTCCGTACAGTATAAACTTAACTTACCGCAATTGATGTGTGAACAATGGTCTTCTCATCATACATATAATATACAAAGTACAGAATACTAACCTATATTTACACTAGAGAATAAGGGGTTAACCGTATGGATTTGTTGGTAATGGTATTATTACTGCTGGTTTGCTTATTAGTCTCAAATATAATTAGTCATTATATCCCCTCTATACCTACTGCATTAATTCAAATTGCATTAGGCATTATCCTCACTTTTATTTTTAAAGATATTTCATTTGAACTAGAATCGGAATGGTTCTTATTATTATTTATTGCGCCATTGTTATTTAATGACGGTAGACACTTTCCACGTGAAGCGTTGTGGAAGATGAAAGTACCCATCCTAGGCAATGCTATTGTCCTTGTTCTTATTACGACGATCGGTGGGGGATACTTTATCCATTGGATGATTCCTGATATTCCGATTGCCGCAGCATTTGCATTAGCTGCGATTCTTTCACCGACTGACCCTGTAGCCGTTAACGGGATAGCGAAGCGTATTCATATTCCCGAAAAAGTATTGAATTTGGTAAGAGGAGAATCTCTTATTAATGATGCTTCTGGCTTAGTAGCCTTTAATTATGCAGTAGTTGCAGTCGTAACAGGATATTTCTCGATTAAAGAAGCATTTTTTGATTTTACATATGTATTTATTGCAGGTGCAATAATCGGTTTGGTATTAATAATATTAATTACATGGATCACTTTTGTTTTGCGTAAAAAAGGCATTACCGATGTAACTTTCCATTCATTACTCCAAGTATTGACGCCGTTTATTATCTATATTGTAACTGAAGAGTTACTGCATGCATCGGGAGTTATTGCCGTTGTCGTAGCAGGGGTAACGCACTCTTTAACTTCAGCGCGAACAGAGAAATTGGTGGCAGAAGAGAAAGTACTGACAGAAAATATTTGGTCGATTGTGTTATTTGTATTGAATGGTGTTGTGTTCCTGCTACTAGGACTTAATATTCCTTCCTCTATGTTAGCCACTGTAGCTAATCCCAACATAAATAACTGGTTGGCCATTGAATATGTGCTTGCAATTGGTGTAGTTATTCTTTCTATTCGTTTTGTATGGACATTTGTGTTCTCCTTTTATCAATTTCATTTGCTTAAGACAACAGATGCAGACCGACCGAGTTTCCGAACAAGCTTACTAATTAGTTTGACAGGTGTTCGTGGTGCAGTAACTATGGCAGGGGTTCTATCGATTCCATTTATCATTAATAGCGGGGAACTGTTTCCCGAGCGTTCGTTGATACTATTTATAGCAGCGGGTGTTATTTTATTCACATTAATCGTAGCCACTGTTTTTCTACCGTTATTAAGTAAAGATAGTTCGTCAAAAGCAGGAGTTAACAATAAAAATAATATCGCTAAAGCAAAACAGAAAATTTTACTAGCAGCTATTAAGAAGATGAGACATGAGATGAATGAAGAGAATGAACCTGTTGTATATGAGCTTATGAGTGAATATAGAATGATGTTCGAGGGTATGCATCTAGATCATTTAGAAGATAAAGAACACTATCGTAAAAAAATTATGGAAATAAGATTACTAGGGCTGAAAGCTGAGAGAAAATACATCCATGATCTAATGGAAGACAATCAAATCGATCAAGAAGTGTTTGATACGTTTGAACAATCGCTAGAGCATCGTGAAGAGATGCTTTCTACTAATGTTAGTAGTGGCGCGAAATATATTATTGGACGAGCAATTAGAGGCTGGTATCAGTTTAATGGCAAGCACCGTAAAGAAACAGGACTTAATTCAGATAAATTACGGCTAGGAAAGCATATTCAATTAAAAGCGATTCAAGCAGCTATTGCAACAATTAAGGACTATTCTGTTACAAGTGAAACGCCAGATATTGCCCAAGCAGTCATATTAGATTACAAAAGAATATTAAGTCGTTCCAAAGAAAAAGCAGTGACTAATTATGAGATAAGAGAAGAACAAAAAGAAGCGCTTCGTCTAATGGTAATGGACATCGAACGCCAAGAAATTCATAGTATGCTCGCAGCTGGTGAGATTAGCAGTGAAGAAGCAAAAGAGTTAAGACGTTTTGTAAACTATATTGAGAGTGTTACGTTGTATGAATATATGGAGTAAAGGAGTAGTCATACCTTTCGAAGCAAATCTAAGAAATCAATTCGAGAAATATGCATTTTCTTATTGAAAATAAATGAGTAAATCGATAATACTTCTACACAGAAATAAAAAACAGAGCTGATCTTCAAGTAATCGAAGATCAGCTCTGTTTTGTGCTAGGTAGTTTTAGATAACGATAGGATAATACTAATCCTACCAAATATAAAATAACTAAAAAATAAACCGGTAGTAAATGGATAAAGGTAGTATATCCAATATAGATATGCGTTCCAATTCCGGTTATAAAAGCAGGTAATGCACCAATAGCAAGGGTATTCCAAATCCAACGTTCCCCTTGTCTGAAGCCCCATAAAGAAAGCATTAAAACAAGCAGACCTACACTTACTAAGGCTCCGCCAAATCCTGCTCTGTCATGTGCAATAACAGGAATCAACTTATTATTAATACTTTCTATCATTTCAGGTGACATACAAAGAAAGCTTAAGTCAGTTGCGATAAACACTTTAGATACACCTATAATAGAAATTACAATGCCTCCTACTACTATAGAAAACCCGAGTAGGACGAACATCAACTGTCCATAGTTTCCAAGTTGCCAAGCTCTATCATTACTTCCATGATTGGAATAGGGTGTACCTATTACTGCTTTTCCTTCCTTATAGCTAAAATAATATATCGGTAATAAAATTAGCCAAAATAAACCGTGTAACCAATCAAAATAACCATAGCCAATAAACAGGAAAATACCAAGAAACCCTATAATAGCAGCACTATGAAAAGCAATCTTTGCCCAATGCATACCGTATTTCAGCCCGTGGCGTGCAAGTTGAATATACAATATGCCACCAGAGATCATCGTTCCAGCTAGAGCCATTCTGTCATGAGACATAAACGACAAGATGAGTGGATTGATCTGTAATATATCGGCTCTTCTTAGCCCAATAAATGACTCATCATAGGGAAGGATGATACTCGTGAATGCGAAATATAAGGCGATTAATCCTCCAATAAAAATGGATATTCCAAATAATAATGACCAGTGCCACGGTACAGTTTTCGTTGGTTGGACTTCTTCATATAATAATCGTTCGTGAGTTCTCTTTGGTAATCCCGGTCCAGTCATCACATATCCTTCAGTTAGCATCATAAGATCTGCGCCGGCATGAACTAGAGCATAAGCATCATCTGGATTATCCACGCCACCTGACGTGATGACGACAAGCTCTGGATGTAAGTTTTTCACTTGCCGTACTAAGCGGGTTAAGCATTCATTCGCTTTTTCTTCCTCATGCCAGTAATTATCTATCGTTTGACGAGGCGCATTGATAACAATCCCAGCTACACTTGTTTGTTCTAGAAACTGCTTGAATGCTTCTGAATTGATTTCATTAGCTGAAAATGACGCATAAAGAGTAGGTATTGTGTTTGTTTCATAGAAAAAGCTGATTTGCTCACATGTTGCAACAAAAGCATCCACATACGGTGTTAATTGCTGTGCAATGATCGTCAATTCTTGTCTGTCCACCTGTTCGTCGATCTTTGCAAATATGGGTACTCGACTATTGAGATTTGTAAATTGCTTGAGTGCAAGTTTAAGTGGAAGTTTTTCTTGATGATGAGCAAATTGTAATTGCTTATTATGCAAAATTGGAGGGAATTGTTTTTTAGGTTCGTTTAAGACGATGGGGCCAACTTCAATAAATCCGAACCCTAACTCTTGGAATGCCTTTATACCCGATAGGTTTGGATCAATGAGGCTACTTAATCCTATAGGAGAAGGGAATGTTGTATTAGAAATTTCTTTCTTAAATTGCGATGGAGGGTTCATATGTCCTAAGAAGTTAATAAGTGCTCGCCCACCAGGAATCGATGCGATTGTACTCATCGATTTATGAATAAACTCTCTACTTGATGAAGGAATTAAGTTGTTTAGAAAAAGTTTTTTTAATGGATGATATGACCAGTCTGGCATAAGCAACACCTCTAAAACTTATTTTATGTACCTACTTGTAAGTGAATGTATAATTTCAGTGTAGCATAGACAACTACAGTATATCATTTGTATTAGCTTAAGAATGAACTGATCTTTGGTTAAAAATCCGATAACTTGATTTAATTGCAACAATAAGGTATAATTATAATTTACTGTTAGATATATGTACGTTTTATGGGAAGTCGTTGCTTACATAAAACTGAAGATTAATATGAAAATTAACTACTTAAATATGTGAATATGCGGCTGTGAGAATCACATACCATAGTAACTGAAGCAACTATTATTACATTAATATAATGTATCGATAATAATTGTTGTAAAATTTCGAATGAAATTTGAATATAAAACTAATATGATGGTGTGTTATATTACGATATAATCTTACTGAAATTATAGATTTTTATGTTAATGATGTTTACTGAACAGTTACAACAATCAGTAAATGAGGGAAACCGGATGTATCTAACAGATCAAGGCAAGGAACAATTGTTGAATCTTTTTTGGGTGAATGATACGCTCTCACTTGAGGGATGAATGAACAATTAGCCGTGTACAGATTTGTAAGTGGAGCCGCTATAGAGTGGTGACTGTTTCGAGAGGTAGGGCGAAACCGAAGGACGATTTGCCTTAATATTGTAAGCCATAACCAATGAATTGGTTATGGCTTTTTTATGTATAAAACGACAAAAAATTACATAATGTGGTATCATTTAACTAGTAACAATTATGTGTAACACACTGAGTTTGTTGTTATGGTTAAGATAAGATGCAAAATATACTAGGAGAGTGACATAGGCTATAGAACCATACAAGCTGCTATCTGTATTACTATCACGTATAGAAGAGAATATTTCTGGGACGAGCGAGACAGAATATCTGAATGATCTTCCGGTCTCCACGGTTCATTTGCGTCGGCTTTTCAAGTTTGTTTTCGGTGTGCCACTACAAAGCTATATCCGCTCTCGAAAGCTGGCCGTTAGCTTAGAGAATTTGATACAAAGTGAGAAGAGGGTCCTGGACATTGCCATCGAATGCGGTTATGAACATGAGCAAACTTATATACGTGCATTTAAACGCGAATATGGAATAACACCCGGCGAATGCAGGGAATCTGGCAAAAACATTCACTTAACGCCTCCTCTGTATCTATTTCCCAAAAATGATGTTTGTGGAAATATGATATATGGTCCGGATCTGGTGATGATTCCATCCTTTCATGTAATCGGGAAAAGATATCAAATTGAGATCGCTCAATCACTGACCAAAGCTCCCGAAGCTGCCAAACAGTTTTGGTGGAACAAGCGGCATCTTGTGCCTAATCAGGTGGAATCCAATATCTATTACGGTCTAACGAGGACACCTGATCCATCGTTTAGTTGGACGTACTATTTGCCGTCTATGCGTGTAAAGAATCTACACGATATTCCTGATGGCTTTACAAGCGACACTGTCCCTGCTTCCATGTGCGTGGGATTTCGCTATATTGGAAATCATCATTATGAAGAGATTAGCGGACTACGTGCAGAGGAGCTGTATACTGCCATCGATAGGCTTGCCAAGGAGCACAACGGGAAATATGAACTTCTAGATAGAGAATTCTACTTCGAAAAAATTGACACGGATGCATATGATGGGCAATATTGTCAAATGGAATGGTTTGCACCTATTAGATTGAAAAATACTTAAAATGATCAAAAAAGTCCATTGAGCATGCCGCGATTAAGGTATGCTTTTTTTGTATTCATAAGTAGATGTTTGTACGAAAAGGAGAGATAGTTATAAATTATAACGAAGTTGTTTCAATCGGAGATACCTATTTACTTACATTGGTATTAAATTTATTCGAATTAGAGGGCTATGAAATTGGGCTGATTCCGGCACATGATGGAGGGCGAAATGTCGTATACATCTGTGAGAAAGAGGGTGAGGATGCTAAAATACTCAGAATCTCTTACTTATCTGACAGGAGCCGAGAAGATATCCTAGGCGAAGTTGAGTATATCAGGTATTTATTTGAGCATGGTGGAAATGTCTCAGATGTAGTCATTTCCAGGCAAGGAAATATGCTGGAAGAGATAACTTATAATAATTACACCATTTTTGTTTGCCTATTTAAAAAGGCCAGAGGAAAAATGTTTGTAGAAAATAATTATCGATACCGTGAAGGCGTTCCGATTTCCGAATATTATTATAATTGCGGTAAAGTCCTGGGGAAACTGCACCAAATATCGAAAGGATATACGCCTGTCCATCGCCGGTATAGTTTTTTTGATAAATTTAATACTGAATATCTCAATAGATTGATTCCCGACTCCTTATTCCTGCTAAAGGAAAAGCTGATAGAGATTCTCGATACTTTAAATGGATTAGACAACAATCAGGACAATTTTGGTATGATTCATTTTGATTATAATGATGGAAATTATTCGATAGATTTTGATACTGGGCAAATTACTGTATATGATTTTGATAATTCATGTTTCGGTTGGTATATGTATGACCTGGCAGATCTTTGGATAAGCGGAATGGGCTGGATACAATTTGAACCAGACGTTAATAAACGTAAAAAGTTTATGGATGATTATTTTGAGACAGTCCTCGAGGGATATAGATCCGAGACCATGATCGAAGATTCAATGTTGGATAAGTTGCATTTGTTTATTAAAGTAACCCTCATGGAAGGTATTGTAGATACATTCGAGGTAATGTGGAACAACGGTGAAGAGCCCCAGTGTGACGAGGAGTTATCGTATTGCATAAAATGTCTAGAAGACGATATCCCTTATCGGGGTTTTTTCGATGAAATTTATTCGTGTGAAAAACCGTTTGAATATGAGAAACGAAATATATAATTTTATAAAAGATAGGAGACTAGTCATATTGGCTAGTTTCTTATCTTTTTTTCTTTAGACAACCAGCTTCGGATATCATTCGATGTAATGATTTCTCCATAGTTTAATTGGTTGGAAGGAAGCGGGGTCTCCTTGTTTTAACTTTTTCAAGAATGCTGGTTGTCGTATCAAACGAAATTAGGTTGAAGGTAACTTGGACAATGATGTAAGATCAAGTAAAATAGAATTAATGAAATGTTTAAACAATATATAATTATTATTGTAGTGATAGATATTTTTAATCCTTAAATAATTTTGAAAAGATTATAATGAATACATATAAAGTATGTGACTAGGTCGGAAATCGGCTTGTTGTAACTGCTATGAAGGAACGCCTACGTCTTTTTTGAAAATTATAGGGGATAAGGAAGGTTAAAATGAGCGACAGACAGCAAAAAACAGACGTTATCTTAATTGGTGCCGGTGTCATGAGTGCTACTTTAGGATCATTACTGAAACAATTAGCGCCAGAATGGGAAATTAAAGTATTTGAAAAGCTCTCAGACGCAGGAGAGGAAAGCTCTAACGAATGGAATAATGCGGGAACAGGGCATGCTGCACTGTGCGAGCTTAACTATACCTCCGAAAAATCGGATGGGTCAATAGATATTAGCAAAGCTATCCAGATTAATGAACAGTTTCAGCTTTCAAGACAGTTTTGGTCTTATCTAGTTAATAACAATCTGATCCGTAATCCTCAGGACTTTATTATGCCAATACCTCATATGAGTATGGTACAAGGCGAAAAAAATGTATCGTTTTTGAAAAAACGTTATGAAGCGTTATCAGACAATGCATTGTTCCAAGGTATGGAATTTTCCGACGACCCAGATAAATTGATGGAATGGATTCCACTTATTATGGAAGGCCGTACATCTAAAGAACCGATAGCAGCAACTAAAATTGACTCTGGCACAGATGTCAACTTCGGAGCTTTAACACGCATGATGTTTGACCACTTGAAGAGTAAAAATGTTCAAATAAATTACAACCATAGTGTAAGTGACCTTAATCGTACAAGTGACGGATCATGGGAATTGAAAGTGAAAAATCTTAATAGTAATAAAGTAGAACGTCATACTGCAAAATTCGTCTTTATCGGCGGAGGTGGTGGAAGTCTACCGTTATTACAAAAAACAGGTATTCCAGAATCGAAACATATTGGTGGATTCCCGGTTAGTGGACTATTCATGGTATGTAACAATCCTGATGTCATAGCGCAGCATCATGCTAAAGTATACGGTAAAGCTAAAGTTGGCGCTCCGCCAATGTCCGTTCCGCATCTTGATACTAGATTCATCGATAATAAAAAATCATTGCTGTTTGGACCATTTGCTGGCTTCTCACCGAAATTCTTAAAAACAGGTTCAATGTTTGATTTAATTGGTTCTGTTAAACCGAATAATGTGTTGACGATGTTAGCGGCAGGTGTGAAAGAAATGTCGTTAACAAAATATTTGATCCAACAAGTGTTGTTATCGAATGAAAAGCGTATGGAGGATTTACGCGAGTTTATCCCTAATGCGAAAAGCGAGGATTGGGGCATCGTAGTAGCAGGTCAGCGCGTGCAAGTAATCAAAGATACTGTGGCCGGTGGAAAAGGAACACTGCAGTTTGGTACCGAAGTGGTTAGTGCTGCCGATGGCTCAGTAGCTGCATTGCTTGGTGCTTCTCCAGGTGCTTCTACTGCTGTTCACGTCATGCTAGATCTATTTAATAAATGTTTCCCGCAGCATATGAAAGAGTGGGAACCGAAAATAAAAGAAATGATTCCTTCTTATGGAAAGTCATTAGCGCAAAACCGAGAGCTTTTCAACGAAATTCATGCTTCAACAGCAGAAGTGCTTAATCTAAATGTAAAATCGCCAAAACGTAACTAATGATTTGATATAAAAACAAAGGCATGAATCAAGGACTAACCTTGGTTCATGCCTTTGTTTTGTAATAAGAATAGGCAGTATATACATCCCAGCCTATTTAACAGCACCTGCCGTAACGCCTTCTGCAATTTGCTTCTGAAAGATAATGTATAAAATAAGCACAGGGACAATGGATAAAAACAATCCAGCAAATAGTGGACCCCATTCCGTTCGATATTGCATTTCTGTCTGCATTACTGCCATACCAACAGGCAGCGTGTAGAGATCAGGCTTATTCGTAAATACTGTACCCATAATATACTCGTTCCAAATCGTTAACCCGTTCATAATGGCTACTGAAATTAATCCTGACTTAGCAAGTGGAAGCATGACTGAGAAGAATGTTCTGGAGTAACCTGCGCCGTCAATATAAGCAGCTTCTTCTAATTCCCTTGGTAGCATTTTGAAAAAGCTTACTAGGACGAATATTCCAAACGGTAAAGAACTTGCTGAATAGACAATGATTAGTCCGAATAAGTTATTAATTAATCCAAGATCATTTAATAAGAAGAAGAGTGGAATTAATCCTAGTATCATCGGAATCATCATTGCCGATAAATATAGTGAATATAGTGCTTTCCCAACTTTAAATGTGAATCGTGCTAAAATATATGAAGATGTAGCTGATAGAAATAATGAGACGAAAATACTGCCTGCCGTAACAATGATAGAGTTTGTGAAAAATCCTCCAAAGCCATATTTGGTCCATACGTAGCTGAAATTAGACCATAATAATGGAAAATCAGGAAGAGCCCACGGTTTGTCTAACATAAATTGCTGATTGTTTTTTAATGCTCCTAGTAATGTCCAGACTAGTGGATAAACAACGGCCACAGTCCATATAATTAAGATAAGATAGGTCAATATCCGAGCAATCGGATGCTGCTTATTGAGTACCATGAAGCGTTCACCCCTTAGGCTAATTCAGTTGTATTTTTACTTAATAATTTTTGAAGTGCCATAGTTGTGATAAGAGATAATACTAGAATAAGAACGCCAATGGCAGCTGCATATCCCATATGATATTGTCGGAAGCCCATTTGATACAGGTAAGAGCCCATAACTTGTGTAGAATTATCTGGACCACCTTCAGTCATAATCCATACAATGATAAATGAACCGTTTAATGTGGTCATCACAATATGTAAAATACTAACCTTCATTTGCTCCCAGATGAGAGGTAGTGTTAAACTCCAAAATTGTTGGCTTTGCGTGGCGCCATCCAAGTCTGCAGCCTCGTAAAGTTCAGTCGGTATACTTAAAATCGCAGCAATTAACAAAATCATATAAAAACCTATACCAGCCCATATCGATGGCCATAATAATGACCACATAGCTAGATTCTCAGACCCAAGCCAAGAGATTTGTACCGGATTTTCAGTGAACAATGACAAAAAACTGTTAATAAACCCTAAGTTAGGGTTGTAAACAAATCGGAATAATACGCCAATAACGACAACAGAAATAACATTTGGAATAAAAAATATAACTCGAAAAATATTTCTACCTACAACTTTTAATCGAGTTACGCTGACTGCAAAGATGGTAGCTAGTAGCATAATTCCAAGTACTTTACCTACAACTAAAAAATAGTCATTTTTAATTGCAGTCCAAATAATGGGGTCAGAGAATAGATCGAGGAAATTTTGTATACCGATAAAATCCATTTCCTTCGTTCTACCAGACCAATCAAAGAATGAGATCTGGATGCCCTTAACAATCGGATAAAGTGTAAATAAACAGAAAAATATAAAAGTAGGTAATAAAAATATAGTAATAAAGCCTGTTCGCTTAAGGCGTGGAGACATGTTGTTCCTCCTCTTTGTCATGCCATTCATCTGGATTCAATATTGAATATGAAGCGCACTTGGGAAGGTAAGTATTTGTGTATGAAATATGTACACAAGTACCGAACTTCTTCCACAAGTAGCGCTTCATATGTTTGGTTAATTTAAGTTATTTACGAGCTTTAGCTGCTGCCTCTTCTAGACGTGTCATCCATTCTTCAGGTGTAATTTTACCAATGGATAATGCGATAATAGAATCTTGTTTCACTTTTTCTACGTCTGCATTAAGTACAGTTACAGGAGCCACTGTTGTAGTATCAGAGTTGAAGAAGTCCATAGCATCTTTAACAACTCCACTTGCTGAAGAGTTACTTAGATCAGCTTTAACGTTCATAATCGCACCAGTGATCTCTGCCCAACGAAGAGCATTTTGTTTCGTGAATACATATTGAAGGAAAGCTTTAGCTGCATCAGGGTTTTTAGCATCTTTAGCGATAGCGATAGTAGCTGTGTACGGGATAACGATGTTATTTTCACCAGCTGCTTGTGCAACAGAAGGAATAAATCCAAAGTCAAAACCTGCAGGAATATCGTTTTTCATTTCATTTTCTAACCATAGACCGTTAGGAATGAAAGCAGCTTTATGTTGTAGCCATTGTGCTTGTGAATCTGTATGATTTAATGCCACAGAACCTGGATCGATTAAGTTTTTGTCAACTAGTTGCATAAATTGCGCTAAAGCTTTTTTAACAGCATCGTTAGAGAAGCTACCTTCTTCAAGATTTACTTGACTTGTCAGAATGGAAGTATCGCCACCGTTAGCAGCAACCATTGCTGAATCTAATAGACCACCATTAATATAATAAGGATAAACGCCTGTATGAAGTAGTGCAGGCATACCAGAAGCTTTAATTTGTTCGCTTACAGCAATGAACTCATCCCAGTTTGTTGGTACAGCCCAGTTATTTTGCGTAAATAGTGCTTTATCGTAGAATAGTCCCCATGAACCGAATACTAGTGGAAGGTTATAATTTTTATCACCGTTAAATATGGACGGTTGTGAAATTAGAATATCTTTAATTTTTTCGCCGTCAACATTTACTGCCGTTTCAAGGAAACTAGTAATATCCATTAATTGATCATCAACAATCATTTGACGTTCATTGGAGCCAGCGCCATCAATGTATACAACATCTGGTGGATCATTTGAAATCCATCGAGGTTGCATTTGCTCATTAATTTTTGGACCAGCGCTTTGCGTAATTTTCAAATCGGGATTTGCTTTTTGGAAGCCTTCAATTACTTCTAACCACCAAGCATCTCCATATCCGCCTACAAAGTATTGAATTTCAAAATCGCCCTTTAGACCAGTAGTAGTAACTTCCGGATCCTTATTAGTGTCTGTAGTAGCTGGTTTTTCAGTATTAGTGCCGTTACCATTTGTGTTAGTAGCGTTGTTACCGCATGCTACTGTAGTTAATAGGATACAAATTACGCTGCATAACAATAATGTTTTCAATTTCATTGTGTTAGCTCCCTTTTTTATAATATTTTCATTTAATCCATGTTCAAAAAGTTGGCTTCATATTCGATGCCGATTATGCTTCCTGCATTACTTCATTATCAAAGTCAGCTTTTTGAACGACATCTCATAGATAAGTAGGTGTACAAGCAAAAAAGGACATAAGTCGTGTAAGCATAATACTACTGCTTACATAACTAATGCCCTCTCGGTTACACGTTATGTGTTCTTATCTATTGGATTGATCATAGCATACATCCACAAATTTACATTGTCAATAAGGAATGTAATTTTTATTATATTAAAACATAAGATGTATTAATTGACTTCATAAAAAATTTACAATAAAATGATAATTAGTAGTTAGAAGGCGTGTTACTAGTATACTAGGCATGAGCCGAGAAAGACCAACTGTTCTTTTTGTTGGCTTTTTCGGCTCTTTTTTATAATAAGAGAAAAAATATAAGGAATAGCGATGTTGATTTCCACAGGGGGGCTTGGGAGTTGAGTAAAGATAGTTTACTTAAAATCGATCGTATTGTAGGTAACAATGTAATCCTCACTTCTCATGCAATCACAAACAAAGAATATGTACTTTTTGGTAAAGGACTAGGTTTTACCTCAAAAGGAAATCAAAGCATTCATATGAATGACCCTCAAATAGAAAGACGGTATCGATTGGATGAAGAACAGCCAAGTAGTCAGTTCCAAGCACTTATAGAAAACATTGATCCTCAAGTCATCCAAATTTCTGAACAGATTATCGATAAAGTAAAAGATCGGTTAGGAACTCCAGTTCAGCCGAAAGTTTATTTCGCGCTTCCCAATCATATTCAATTCGTCATTTATCGTTTAAAAAATGAGATGGAGATTAGCAATCCATTTTTATCAGAGACCAGATTAAGCTTTCCTCAAGAATATGAAATTGCAACAGAAGCAGTAGACATGATTAACCAACATTTTCAATTGCAAATTCCTGAAGATGAAATTGGCTTTTTAACGTTACATATTCATACCTGTACAGAAACGGTATCGGTAGGACAGTTAGTCAAAGTAAGAGGACTGCTTAATAAAATAGTTGATTATATTGAAGATAAAATGGGCTTCAAACTTCAAAGAACAAGTACAGATTATGTCAGGCTTATAACACATCTTAGAGGTGCAGTGGAACGTATTATAGAAGGTCAACATATTGTTAATCCATTTACGGCAGAAATTAGAACCCTTCACTCTGATATTTATGAATTCGCAGTAGAGTTAGCTGAAATTATAAGTGACGAATTAGATGTGGTCGTTTCTGAAGATGAAATAGGTTATATAGCGATTCATTTATATCGTTTATTTCAGATTGAATTATTCACTAGATGAGAGAGAGGGATTCGAATGTTTGTAAAGCGCATAAAAAGAGATTCAGATCTGCTTTCTTACGTTTCGATTACTGCACCAGTTACAGGGAATATGTTTTCTATAGATGAAGTACAGGATGAAGCTTTTTCACGTGGATATATGGGAGAAGGAGTGGCTTTTGATCCAATCGAAGGAACGGTTAAGGCACCAATTAGCGGTAGAATATCTTATGTTGTAGAGACGAAGCACGCGATAGTAATAGAACATGCCTCAGGACTGCAGTTTCTTATTCATGTCGGTATAGATACCGTCGATTTACAAGGTGAAGGCTTTGAAGTTTTCGTGAAATATGGAGATCAAGTGTCAGAGGGAGAACTACTGATTACATTCGATCTCGATCATATTAAGTCAGCAGGGTATAAGCCCCATGTACTCGTTGTTGTTATCGGAGAAAGGAATATTGATCATATAGAATGTAATTTTCGTAATGTTATTATTGCTGAACCCCATGCATTCCGGGTTGTATTGAGCTAAATCAGAGCGGAGGCATTCGTAATGTTGTTTAAATATTTGCAAAGCATTGGAAGGTCGTTAATGTTACCGGTGGCAGTACTACCTGCGGCAGCTATTCTATTTCGATTTGGTAAAATTGATTATGCAGCTGATTTTCATCTAGGTAGTGTAGGCGTGTGGATAAATACATATATTGCTCCCTTTTTAGATGCAGGAGGCTCTGCGATATTTGACAACTTGCCGCTTATTTTCGCTATAAGCATCGGTATAGGAATTGGTGGGGATGCTGTAGCTGCATTATCAGCTGTCATAGCATTTCTGGTCATGGATTATGTTTTTCAAAATGTAATTATCGTTTTTGGTGACTGGCCGATGTTGAATGATGAAATTGATATGGGAGTCATGGGGGGCATTATAGCGGGTATTATAGCTTCGTATATTTACAAGCGATTTCATCAAATTCAACTACCCAATTGGCTCGGTTTTTTCTCAGGGAAGCGTTTTGTCCCTATTGTAACTTCTATTGCTATGGTATTTATTGCTATCGGATTAGGCTTAATCTGGGGACCAGTTCAAGCTACATTTAATTCAATAGGGCAAAACATTACAGATTTGGGTGGCATAAGTGCTTTTATCTACACGACACTGAATCGTTTACTGATTCCGTTTGGTCTACATCATGTCCTTAATAATATCGCATGGTTTCAAGTAGGGACATATGTGAATGAAGCGGGACAAGTATTTCAAGGAGATATTGATCGTTTCTTTGGTGGAGACCCGCAAGCAGGATTATATATGACAGGATTCTTCCCGATTATGATGTTTGCTCTTCCTGCTGCGGCATTAGCTATTGTGCATACAGCCAAAAAAGAAAATAAAAAGTATGTATCTTCTATATTTATTAGTGCAGCGTTGGCTTCATTTCTTACTGGAATTACAGAACCTTTAGAGTTTGCCTTTATGTTTACTGCCCCATTACTTTATGCTGCGCATGCTTTATTAGCGGGTATTAGCGCTTATGTAGTGACGGAATTAGAAATTAGACATGGCTTTGGTTTCTCAGCAGGTTTTATTGATTACGTGCTTAATTATCCGCTAGCCGAGAAGCCGTTATTGCTTATACCAATAGGATTAGTGTTTAGCGCCATCTATTACACACTATTCCGTTTTATGATTGTGCGGTTTAATATTATTACGCCAGGTAGGGAATCGAACTTGGGGATTGATAACAATATACAACCTGCATTTGCTACTGTAACAGCGACAAAAAGTACGAAAAACAAGACATTTAATGAACATGCTAATAAAGTGATAGAGGCTCTTGGAGCCGTAACGAATATAGAGAGTATTGATGCATGTATTACCAGATTGAGGGTCGTAGTACGTAGTGAGCTAGGTGTTAATGATAAGAGATTGAAAGAACTAGGTGCAGCAGGAGTCATTCACCTAGGTGGAGGCTCCATTCAAGTTGTGTTTGGGATGGAAGCTGAAAAACTTAAAGATTATATTAAAACTAAATTATAGTTTATGCTTTCGAGGTGAACTTTTTGTTAACGGAGAAGTTTATTCAGAAGGTAAACAAAAAGTTGTAAGGAGTGCTATAGTTGCAAAAAACATATCAGGTAATGAGTATGTCGGGGATTCATGCTCGACCTGCGCAAAAAATTGCTGAAGTTGCACAAAAGTATGCAGAGGAAGTTCATCTCGTTAAAGGTGGACAAATGTATAATGCGAAAAGCTTATTAATGATCCTATCCATGGGAGTAAGATATAAGGAAGAAATTACGGTAATAGCTACCGGTGAAGGATCTGAACTGATTATTAACGAAATTGGGAATTTATTATGTAATAAGTAATTAATTTATATTATAACATTTTTTCTGCAAACCGCTTGCCTCAATAAGGTAAGCGGTTTTGTTGCATGCAATCACTGAAAAGCGACATAATATTACTATGAAATATTACTTAATAATTTACTGAATAAAATAATGAATAAGTACAACTATAAAATATTTTATTTAGTTTCATGAAACATTTTATTATGTATTTACGTTTATTAATTATGAAGTTCAATAAATAAAAATATAGGAGTGTATATAATGAATAAAAAAATGATGTTTATTATGTTAATTACAGTGTTAAGTGTAATTGTAACAGCTTGTTCTGGAAACAATGCACCTACGGTGGAGTCGAAGTTAACTGCGAAAGAAATGGCAGATGAAATGTTTAAGGAAGTTGAACAACCAAATCTAATGGAATTAACAGCAGAAGATGTTCAAACGATTTACAATGTAGACGTTGCTAAGCTTGAAGATTACCAGATTAGAATTCCAGTGATGAATGTACACTCAAATGAGCTTGCCATTGTGAAAGTAAAAGATGCTAAAGATATTGCTGAAATTGAAGCAGCGTTTAAAGCAAGAGCTGAAGCTGCACAAAAGCCATTTGAAATGTATCTTCCTGATCAATATGAAAATGCTAAAAACTATAAGCTGATTACAAAAGGTAATTATGTCATGATGGTTATTTCTGATAAAGCAGATGAGTTAGTGAAAGTATATGAAGGTTTCTTTGAACAAAAATAAAAGTTTGTATTGAATTGAAAAAGACCGCTTGCAAAAGTTGAAGCTATTACAGCATCAGCTAGTGCAGGCGGTCTTTTTATTGTTGTTGCGAGTTAGTTGATTTTGATTGTGTTGCAAATAAAAACAAAATAATATTAAGCTAATTTCATAATCGGATTAGTGTGGGAGTGTAAAAAAGGTTATGATTGTAGTAAGGTAGATGAGGTATCATTCATCTAATAAATAACTGGTAGAGAGCAGGATATAATGGAATGACAGATAATCAGCAACAGCGTTACCGCTTTAGTGAAGCACCAATATGGGGACTTAACCGAAGTTACTATGAAGAAGAAGGACTTAAGGCATGGAATAATGACCAAGTTCCTCAATATATAACGAGTAACCCTATGATCGCAACCGTATATGCAGAAATGATCTTTGGCTTACTGCAAGATCAGGCGAATAAAGGAAACATTACTGAGCCAGTTGTGATCGTTGAGTTAGGTGCAGGAGCTGGCCGACTTGCGTATCATGTGCTTGTAGAGCTATGTAAGTTAAGAGATTTTGCAGGGATAGTACTACCACCATTCCGCTATGTTATGACGGATTTGGCGATGAATAACGTTATAGCATGGAAGGAACATCCTGCACTGCAAGATTTCATTGCGGAAGGTATTGTGGACTTCGCAAAATTCGATGCTGTTAATGACACTGAGCTGAATTTAGTTGCATCAAACATTACGATTAGTGCAGGAGAACTGCAGCAGCCATTAATTATTGTGGCCAATTACTTCTTTGACGGTATTCCACAAGAATTGCTTTATGTTGGTGACGGTCATATATATGAAGCAGATGTGTTTGTTGATTATCCAGAACAGGCGGATTCACTTAAACCATCAGAAGTATTGGATCAACTATCTTTACGTTATGAGTATCGTCTCACACCGGAGTATGAACAAGAAGATTTCCCATATCGTAATGTCATTGCCACATATCAGGAGCAATTAGAAGATTCACATATTCTATGGCCATCATCTGGCTTCAAATGTTTAGAACGTCTGAACGATCTAACTCAGTCAGGATTTGTATTAATAACCGCGGACAAAGGAGATAATCTCTTAGATAGCTTTAAATTTGCAGAACCGCCAGAGTTGGTTCTCCATGGAGCATTTTCATTTACAGCTAACTACCATGCTTTTGTACAAGCTTATGAAGAGAGTGGAGCAATGGTGTTATTTCCTCCTCATCACTATAAAAATTTAAATGTTGGATGCTTTATTAATGTGGACAATCCAATGAGTTATACGAATACAAGATTAGCGTATCATAGATTTGTTGAACGATTTGGTCCAGAAGAATTTTTCAGTTTGAAAGAATGGGTAGATCATCGAATTGATACGATGGGTATACAGCAGATTTTAAGCTTCTGGCGTTTGGGTGGATACGATGCGGAATTTTTCATTCAAAGTGCTAGGCAGATTTCAAGTTTATTGCCAGATGCCAACGATGAAGAATTAGCTGATCTTGCAAGTGGGATACAAATTATGTGGTCTTCGTACTATGTGATGGAGCAAAAGTACGACTTGGCACTCGATGCAGGATTAATACTATTTGAGATGGACATGTATGAGCAGTCGAAATATTTCTTAGAAATATCGGTTAACTCAGACGAAGATGAGATTGTCTCAACGGTATATTACGGTCTAGCAGTTTGCTGCTTCGAAATGGAATTAGCTGAAGAGGGATTAGAATATACGAGAAAATTACTTGAACTTGAGCCTGATAATGAAGATGCAATGGCGATCATCAAGAGTTTTGAGTAATGTTCAATGGCTGTAGGTGAATAAAAAGGAGGTGCCTTTATAGGTACCTCCTTTATTTATTATTCGCCGACTTAAAAAATGTAATTATTCTCTTGTCAGCAAAACAGATTGCTGATATTATCATAGTGACTTATTAAACGCATTTAATAAGTCACTATGATAATAGGTGGGGAGTACAGTGAGCGATCAACGACTTACTTCGCAACATACGAAATTAACTATTGTAGGTGGTATTCGGTCTGTATTGTTAGCACAAGGAAATGCTACGAAGATTGAATTGAGCCAGAAGCTAGACATTAGTTTTCCGACGATAAGCAAATTTCTCGCTCTAATGGAAAGTAAAGGTGAAGTAGTATCTGTTGGATTTGATACATCTAGTGGGGGCAGAAGAGCAAAGCGATACACCTATAATTCGAATTACATGCTAGGGTTAGCTATCATTTTGGAGAAAAGCGAAACGAGTTATACCGTTTTTAATTGCTTAGGAGATGTTATTGAGCAAGGTAGTACAGATAGTATTCTCATGAAAGAGGTATCACATTTAATAACGTTTATTAGCAATAAAAAAGAGTTCCATCCAACCATTCAGACGGTATCGATTGGAGTTCCTGGTGCGGTTGATAATGGGAAAGCATTTTATATCCAAGGGTATGAACATTATCAAAATGTTGATTTGAAGCAGTTAGTGGAGGAGCAATTATCGATAGCTACTGTCGTTGAAAATGATATGAATGCTGCAGTTATCGGTTATATGGCACAGCGAAAATCGAGTGAAGATGTATCAATGTTTTATTTGTATCTAGGGCAGAATGGACCTGGGGCAGGTATCGTTGTTAATGGTCGTATTGTACGTGGGAAAACGTTCTTCTCGGGGGAAGTTCAATTTATTCCACAATATAATGAGCAAACCTTCTTAGAAGCATTAATAACCGAAGAAACTGAAGCGACAAAAAACTTACACATAGATAAGCGAATAGATGCGATTAGTCGATTAGTAGGAACAGTTACATCGATCTTAAATCCTCATTATTTTATTTTGTGTGAAGAGGAAATCGACACTTCTATGCTTCAACAAATTACTGAGCAAAGTGCGGTGTACGTACCGAAAGAACATCTTCCATTATTAGCCTCAAGTAACTTGAAACATGATTATTTGAGTGGATTACAGAGTTTGGGATTAAGTGTATTGATGTCGCAACGAATAGAAGACTAACACAGGGGAGTACAGATACCAATGGCAACGTTTTTTCTTATTATTATTTATTTAGCTTTTATTAGTTTGGGTTTGCCCGATTCATTACTAGGATCTGCATGGCCTGTCATGCGAGGAGATCTCAATGCATCATTAGGTACAGCGGGCATTATTTCTATGGTTATTGCAGGAAGTACGATTGTATCTAGTTTATTCAGTGGTGTCATTATCGAGCGGTTTGGTACAGGTAAAGTGACATTAGTGAGTTGCCTACTGACAGCAGTAGCTTTACTCGGATTTTCATGGTCACCTTCGCTTATTTGGCTAATCATTTGTGCGATTCCACTTGGTATTGGAGCGGGTGCTGTAGATGCTGGTCTTAATAACTATGTAGCGCTCCATTACAAGGCACATCATATGAGTTGGTTGCACTGTTTTTGGGGTGTAGGTGCGACATTAGGTCCAATTATTATGGCTTCGTTTATTGCTGAAGATAAAGTTTGGAGACAAGGCTATTTCACGGTTGCTTGTATTCAATTCATTCTTGTTGTTATAATATTCGTTTCTTTGCCACTGTGGGATAAAGTAGCGAAAAAAAGTATGGCTAATAAGGCAGAAGCTCAAAGCGAAGGAACAAACGAAGAGCTTGAGCAACATGCAAAGACGAAAAAACCATGGCAAATCAAAGGGGTTAAACTAGCAATGTTAACCTTCTTATTCTACTGTGGAATTGAAGCTAGTATGGGATTATGGGGTAGTAGTTTTCTTGTAAATATGAAAGGCTTACCTGCAGCAACAGCAGCACAGTGGGTATCTTGGTTTTATATAGGCATTACAGTAGGCAGAATGATTACTGGATTTATTACATTCGCAATGAGTAGCCGAATGTTAATTAGATATGGTCAGTTGATTGCTTTAGTAGGTGCTATATTACTTGTATTACCGTTACCTTCTATCATTTCTCTGATTGGCTTTATGATTGTAGGGTTAGGATTAGCACCAATATTCCCATGTATGTTGCATGAGACACCTGCACGCTTTGGGAAAAAGAATGCGCAGTCAATTATGGGATTCCAGATGGCTGCTGCTTATACGGGTAGTACATTAGTTCCTCCGCTACTAGGATTGCTGGCAACCAATATAAATATCGGAATTTTCCCTATATTTATTACGATATTTGCAATAGCGATGTTATTGTGTACGGAGCAGCTAAATCGTTTTATAGCAAAGCTGCGTGTAAGTGTAAGATAGAGTTGGAATTAACGGAATAAATGTAAGTTCTATTTCGACTACAAGCATGTGTTTATGCTTCATAAAACTATTGTTCAACGATTTATTTGCAATTCATCTAAACAATAAATCGTTGAACAAGGTTAAGCGGCACTTATCATCTACTCCGATTATCTATTCAATTACGGAAATTAGATTAATTGAAAATCCCGTGTTTCACGATTTCCACCTTAACGTTTGTATCAAACTCGATGGTCGGATACTTTTCGGTCCAATTAATTTTTTCCCAAGTATTATGATGATATGCAATTAATCTCCTTCCGATTGCGAGACTATCTGAATTTGCTTCTTGAAGTTTCTGAATAACTGTATTTGCTAGCTCCGTTAACTTTTCAGTAGTTACCTTCTCTAAGTCATCAATTTTTTTGAAAGAGTCTAAATTATTTTTTGGATCTTCGATTATTTCGATTTTTAAATTTAACTGAATGTGGGCAGAAATGTTGTCAGGATCTTGTCCCCTAACAGTTAATTTGCGATCTGATTTTAATACACTAATATAAATATAGTTATTACTTTCTGGAACTTCGTTCTCATGTACTTTGACTTTAATTTCTGCGTATTTATTCCTCATATCAGCTAATAACATATACATTGTGGACTCAGTAGTATCTAAGTTTTGCCCGGTATATTTTGCATCATCGAACAAAGCCAATCCAATGAATTGTGCTTCATTTCCCTTGGATTCAATGAAGGGTAATATAATGTCAGTTGCTGGATCGTAAAGATCAGAGTACATAGGTCTAGTTTGTCGCGGTATGACGCTATCCGTTTGAGCACCTTCAAATAGACCATCAAGATATGCGCTAATACTACCCTTTTCATTAAGTTTAATATTGAGAAGGTCATTTGCACGCCCCTTTACAACAGCAGCATTAGAAACGAGGGTACGTTTGGAATCTCGATAAAATAGATCAAGCCCTGGCCGAATATCTTGCTTCGCGTACTCTTCACCAAATAAAATGACGATCATTTTTGAGGCATCGAATTGCCCTGAGATTTTAAGATCAAGTTCTTTCTCGATATCCATCGTTGTATCGCCTTCTCCTGATACGATTTGACTCTCTGCAACCTTAGCCCCTCCTTCACTTGAAGTAAATATAGGAATGACAATTGTACCTAGTAACTTTCCTTCCTTAGTCACATCAAATCCTGAGGTCATAACTAATTTTGTATCTTTAAGTAAATTTTGATCCCAACAACCAGTTAACAAAACAATATAGAAGCATACGAGTAGGAGCTTCCGAGATGGATTCATACAGGTGTATCCTCCTTTTCTTTTTTACTGCGAATTACTGACACGATTAAAAGGAGAGTAGGTACTATAAAGATGAAAACAATTCCATAGTAATTAATGAAATTTTCTAATATATGAATGACCTTACTATTAACTGGTATCAATAGTACAACAATTAACATTGCAGCTCCTGAGAAATATACAAAGGTCGTACGATCTTTTTTGCGGAACAAATGAGTGATACCGAGCGAAGACAAATATAGATACATCATAAATGAAGTGGAAACAGATACGACCCAGATCGAAAAGAACAGAAGGTCTACTCTATCAATAATATTGAAATATCTGAATTTCATAAGGTATAGAATAGGTTCAGGTATAAACTTTAGTGCCGAGGGACCAAAATAGGTGATCGTTACAAACGTTAAGTATGTATAAAAGATAGTAACAAATCCATTAGCTGAAAGAGAAACTTTCAATTTCCCGATACTTTTTCCTAGGCAATAGGGGAATACAACTAACAGTAATTCAAACCCTTGATAAGAGAATGTAGCTTTCGTCGAACCTTTTACCATATTGAAAAATCCGCTTTCTCCTATAGGGAAAAGATATAAAATGTTAATATCCTTTAGTACAAAAAGTGTAAATGAGAGTAGAACTACTAACAATAGCGATACCACGACAAAAAAGCGAGCCATTACCTTCAAATTTTCTTTTACGCAATATACACTAATTACGACAAGGAGAACCGTTATGACCCAAATCGGTGTGCGTGGAAGTATCCATAAATTAACCTTCTGGCCAAATTGAAAGGCAGTTAATATTGCTGATAGAAAAAAGAAGATAATATATCCGATTTTCAAGAAAAAAGCTACAGGTTTTCCTACAATATTAACCATTAATTCAAAGACGGTAAGTTCTGGGTATTTACTACATAATAACCATATAATAACTATGGCACACTGTATAAACAGACCTGCAATAAATACTGAAATCCATGCATCACTACCTGAAGTTCTATACACATTATAAGGTAAGGATATGACTCCAATGCCAATTTGAGATTGAAGGATGATAAAAAAAAGTTGGAATTGAGAAATTTTATTTTCAGCTTTTATCACTGGAATCGGGCTCCTCGATGCGGATTATTTCTTCATTTTTTTGGAGTAACGATTGATATGTCTATTTTTGTTCCAAAATATCGGCATTCTTAGAATGGCATCTTTTAAGCCATTCCAGCGAAAAGGCGCGACAGGAGCGAAATATGGGGAACCAAATGATTCTAGCTTACAAAGATGGATTAACAAAATCATCAAACCAAATACAATGCCAACAAATCCTAATATGGATGCTGCAAGCATCATTGGGAATCTGAGCAATCGAACAGCGGAACTCATCTCACTGGATGGAACGACATAGCAAGCAATAGCAGTCATTGCAACAACGACAATCATCGTATTTGAAACTAGTCCGGCCTTCACAATGGCATCGCCAATAACAAGACCTCCAACAATACTGATCGTCGTTCCGATTGCGGAAGGAAGCCGAATACCAGCCTCTCTTATTAACTCGATTGTCAATTCCATAATAAAAGCTTCAACCAATGGAGGATAAGGAATATTATCAATGGATCCTTTAACAGTAATAGCAAGTTGTTGCGGCATTACTCCGTAATGGAATCCGATCACCGCAATATAGATAGCTGGTAATGTGACGGCAACGACAAAGCTGAATAGTCGTATGACACGAATGAAAGTACCTACATAAACACGGCTATTATAGTCATCAGGAGATTGATAAAACGCAAAGAAAGTGGAAGGGATTAATAATGCTGTAGGAGATCCTTCGGACAATATCGCGATTTTACCTTCCATCAGATTAGCTTCTACTCGATCGGGGCGCTCCGTATTTAACATTTGTGGAAATGGGGAAGCTGTCGAATCTTCTATAAACTCTTCTAAAAATTCTGTGCTGAACACCATATCAGTAGAAATGCTTTCTAATCTTGTGAGCGCTGTTTCTACAATATTCTCATCAGCAAGTCCTTTTATATAAGTTAAGGCAACCTTTGTATTCGATCTATCACCGAGTGTTATATATTCAACATATAAACTTTTATCAACAATTCTATGTCGAATCAGATTCAAATTAATTGTTAAATTTTCTACAAAGCCTTGATGCGAGCCTCTAATGACTCTTTCGTTCTCAGGTTCACTTGAACTTCTTGCAAAATTAGCAGCTGTTTCAATGAAAAAAACACGTTGTTCGCCATCGATATAGATAGCCGAAAATCCTGCAAGCAATTTTTGTGTTACTTCATCTAGGCTTGTTGTATTTGACAAATTTCTAAAAGGATAATTAGCTTCATTAAATTTGCTAGTAAATTCAGAAAGCTGGAGAAAAAAGTTTTGTTGTAGCTTATCTTGATCAACAAGTGTTTCGAAATAAAACGCAATACACTCTTTCTGATTAAATACAAAGCGACGGTTTTTGAGGTCCTGTGATTTAAGAAAATTAATCTCAAGGTAGTTAATATTTTCTGCTATTGAACGGAAAACAGTTGTAATTATAGGTTCAGACTGTTGAGCTATGTCATTATTGTCGCGATTTGTTAGGGGCGATGTAAAGTAATGGGGCTTCATCTGAACACATCCTAGTAGTTAATATTTAGAAAAAACTATACTAATAAGATGCTTAACTTAGTTCGAAATTATACGTAATTCATTATGGTTGCTTCGCAAGATTTGGAGTTTATTGTATACTTATAATGCAATCCATATATGACTTATCTATCAATTGCATTATGATATTGGGTTATATGTAAATTATTGATATTGCAAATAATTATTGATCATTATCAATATATTTACCTCTTACATTACAATAACGGTTAAAAACTGAAACTATCATTTCAAAGGGGAATTACAATGGAACCATTACTTAAGAAAATGTCATCATTTTCGATCCGTACCAAGCTTTTTGCGCTATCTATACTCATATTAATCTTATCTTTTGCTGTGATGGGTTATCAAGAGTCGGTCCGAATGAAGGAGACGATTCAAGGAGAAGCGCTTGAGAAAGCACAGTCTGATTTGCAGACAGGGTATGCCATTATTGATCTTCGACACCCAGGGCCTTGGCATGTCGAAGAAGGGAAGTTATATAAAGGTGAAACTTTAATTAATGATAACTATGATATTGTGGATATAATTGGGGAGCTGACTAACGGAGACACAGCGACTATTTTCCTTGGAGATACACGTGTTACTACCAATGTTATGATAGATGGCAAGCGAGCAGTTGGGACAAAAGTCTCGGATGCAGTAGCGGAAAAAGTGCTTAAAGAGGGGGAAATATATCTAGGTCAAGCCAATGTGGTGGGCCATACATATCAAGCAGCATATATGCCGATTAAAGATAACGGGGGTTCAGTTATTGGAATATGGTATGTTGGTGCTCCAGATGCGAATGAAAGAATTATAAATATATCTAAAGAGATTGTTCGAGATGTTATTATAGAAGCAATAATAATTCTTGCGATAGCAATGTTACTCTATTTCTTACTTACTCGACCGATCATCAATCGTATTAAAGCATCAGCTAATTGTTTAGAAATTATCGCTAATGGCGATCTTTCTCAAAAAGAGGTTGAAGTTAAGAGTAACGATGAAACAGGAGTATTAATGAAATCTGTTAATAAAGTGACGAAAGATCTTAACGCTATTTTAACTAGAGTGCAAGATACATCACATCATGTTGCGGCATCATCAGAACAACTAATGGCAAGCACGGAACAAACGAGTGAAGCATCTGAACAAATAAGCACTGCTATCCAAGAAATTGCATTAGGCTCAGAAAAACAATTAACGAATTTGTCGTTTGCTAATGAATCTGTTGCAGAAATTTCTAGAGGCATGGATCAAGCTTCGCAATTAATTCAGAATATGGCAGATTACTCTGCTACCGTTAATGATAATGCCCAATATGGTACGGAGACGGTCACACAAGCTATTGCTCAGATGAATCAAGTACATCGAACGGTTGATGAGACGGCAAAAGTAATTCATGTGTTAGAAGAGAAATCAAAAGAAATAGATGAAGTGGTTGAAGTTATCACACAAATTGCTAGTCAGACGAACTTATTAGCTCTTAACGCAG
Source organism: Candidatus Pristimantibacillus lignocellulolyticus (assembly GCA_023639215.1). Classification (NCBI taxonomy): domain Bacteria; kingdom Bacillati; phylum Bacillota; class Bacilli; order Caryophanales; family Paenibacillaceae; genus Pristimantibacillus (SeqCode); species Pristimantibacillus lignocellulolyticus (SeqCode). The sequence goes on along the minus strand of CP097899.1, from coordinate 1,356,391 downwards.
CCATTGAAGCTGCACGCGCAGGTGAACACGGCAAAGGATTTGCTGTTGTTGCAGATGAAGTAAGAAAACTAGCTGACCAATCAGGCAAGTCAGCTGACAAGGTTAGTGAACTAATCGGACAAGTTCAAGCTGAATCTTATAAAGCAGTTCAATCAATGAATCTCGGAACGAAGGTAGTTAAGCAAGGGATGGAGCAAGTTAATCAGACGGGTGTTGTATTCCATGAAATTGTAACAGCCATTGCTGAAATCTCTTCACAAAGTCAAGAAGTTGCCGCTATCGTACAAGAAGTTAACGCTAATTCACATGAGATGGTTAGTATTATGGAACAGGTATCTACAATATCACAACAATCTTCATATAGTACACAATGTGTAGCTGCGTCCGTGGAAGAGCAAAATGCTTCAATGGAAGAAGTATCTACATCTGCTGCTAACTTAGGGCATATGGCAGAGGATTTGAGGAAATTAATAGATAAATTCAAAGTGTAATTGAGATTGAGAATTAGACGTAAAGTGAACATGAAAAAATAATATTTACTTTAGTAACAGCATCCTAACGAATGGATGCTGTTTTTGATTTGTATATCATGATGTCATTGTGAAATGTATATGAAGTTGAGGTATAACTTAATGAACTATACAGTACGAAAGATACATTATTTACAATAATTAATTGGTAAAATAACATATTTTTTAAAAGTGTAGGAGATAAGTTATAGATAAAAGTGATCATATCGTGATTATCGATAAAAAATCATTAAAATAAAGGTTATTATACCTACTTTTCATTTGATTCCAATTGTTCATGTAATATGCGGGCATGCTATGTTACTGTTTGTATTATTAATAGGCAAACCTATAGAAATGTAGGGACGCAAAGCTACAGGGACTAAAGTTATGTAATAACTATGTCAGCCAGTTGCCAAAGAGTATATTATGCTTTTTGTTTCTAAAAGTTGAATAAAGCCGACGTCATATGTTATGGCGTCTTAATTGTCTAACTTTTCGTACGATTAGCTACTCTCTGGGGTAGCTTTTTTTTCGTGGAGAGGCAATACATAATCATTAATCGGGAGGTAGAATCATGAACAAAATGATCGCAATCGCGACATCTGCAGCGCTGTTAATTAATATTTCAATAGGCGCGGTTCCAGTATTTGCTAATCAAGTTCAAAGTAATTACGAAGTGAGAACGCTAGTAGAGAATAACGTGAATAACGTTAACCAAGCTTCTACAGCACCATTTGATCTTTATGGTAAAGACGTTCTAGTGGATTACAATGCAGTGTACAAAATGGATAACGCTAATATTGCATCAATTACGAATAACGGTGGCAATTATCCTAATTCACAGATTCAAAAAGCTATTGATGGAAATATGGCTACCCATTGGGAAACGGGCAAGCCAAATAGCGCAATATTTACTAATGAAGTCATTTTTAATCTTAATGAATCTACATCATTAGATAGAATCGTCTATGCTGCTAGACAATCTGGTGCTCCTGGCAAAGGTTTTGCGCAGCAATTTGAAATTTATAGCTCTGCTACAGATAATGGCGATGATTTTACACTTGTATCGACAGGTGAGTACAAAGGATCAACAGGTCATACTATTGAAATAAAATTTGCAGCGACAGAATTCAAACGAATTAAATTCGTATTTACAAAAGCGAATCAAGATTGGGCAAGTGCTGCAGAATTTTCTTTCTACATGGAAGATAAAGTTAGAGATGCTATTAGTGATATTTTCACAGATGGCACAATGAGTTCAGTTGTAACAGCATACAATCAAGTAGATAAAATTAATGCATTAGATACGGAAGCGCAAGCTCATCCGTTATATTCTATGTTCAGAGATCAACTAGAATTGGCTAAAAAGCTAGTAAACAGTGAAGTAGATCTTGAAGGTACAATCATAACAGCTGAGCAACGTGGAGATATGCGAAAACATGCACAGCAAAATTTGAGAGTGAATTTTGGCGTGAATAATCAGCCGACTGGCTTTGTAGCTATGCCGGGAGAAACAGTTAATATCTATGTAGATGTAAAGTCTACAGATAAGCTGCCTTCAGTCGTCTTTTCTCAACAAGAGGCTGCTTGGAACGTTTGGGCAACATCAATACAATTACGTCCAGGTAAAAATACAATTACAGTACCTAGATTTGCAAAAAATAGTTATTATGCTCATGATGTAACTCCAGGTGGTACTGTATATATTGTTAACCCATATACGGCTGAGGAACAAGGAAAAGCACCGCTTATACGCTTTGAAGGTTTAGAGAAAATACCATTTATGACGGCAGATACAGATCCAGAAGAATTTAAGACTTTCTTAATTGACTATAAACAAAGATTAGATGCAGATAAAGCTGCAAATCCAAACGTTAAAGATCGTCAATTAATCGATGTCGTAGAGATGGTAAGTGATCATGTTATATTTACAGGAACAGCTACAATAGCGTACAACACGTTTATAACGCAAGGTAATAATCCTATGGATACGATTACTGGCTATGATGCCTGGATGAAGACAATGTTCGACTTCTACGGTTTTGATGGTAGTAGTATCCTTCATGATCCCAAATTGATTCGCGAAAATATTAGATTAATGCAACCATTTGGAGCGATGTATGCAGCAGGTGACCATACCGGTATCCAAATGGGAACGGTGAGCACGATGTTAGCTGACTTTAATAAGTCATACCCTGGCTGGGGATTGAATCACGAGATTGGGCACCGTTTAGCTGTTGGTGAACGCGAATATGGAGAAATAACGAATAACATGCTATCCATGTTAATGTCGGTTCATGCTAATTCTATAGATAACCGTGTCGCAATAGATAACCGTATTCCTTATGAAAGTACTATCTATAAATACGTTATCGAAGAAAATAAAGTAGTAATGAATGATCAGCCTCTCTTCGCGGCCCTTGGAGCATATTGGCAGTTAGAATTAGCTCATCCAGGATATTGGACGGAGCTGAATAGAATGTATCGTGAACGCAAGGTTTCTCTTGCTAACGGAGATAATTCTAAGCAACAGTATTTAGTGGAGTTTTCTTCAGAAGTGCTTGGCATGGATTTAAGTAGTTATTTTGCTAGACATGGATTCACAGTTAATCCAGAGACAAGAGAGAAAACAGCTGTATATCCTGCCCCAAAAAAACTTTGGTATTTGAATAATACATTAATTAATTATGAAGGAACGGGAATAACTAGCAAAGATATAGCGATAAAAGTAGGTATTACTGCTAATGCTACTGCAAAGTCTAATACATTAAACTTTACGATAGACAAATCCGTTAAAGAAGATTTCTTAGGCTATGAGATTTATAGAAACGATAAACTTGTAGGATTCACTGGTACGGATCAATTCATTGATCAGAATATAGATCCGAGCGTGAACTATACTTATACGATTATCGGCTATGATAAGAAGCTAAATACGCTTAATCCATTATCGGTTAAGGCATTCATTCCAACGTTATCCGTTGAAGATCAAGTGACATTGAAGCTGAATCAACCGTTTGATCCTATGAATTATGTGAAGGCAACGAACTATCAAGGTAAGGATATTACGAGTGAAGTTGTTGTAAAATCCAATAATGTTAATGTATCACGTAAAGGGAATTACGAGGTTGTATATGAAGTGAAGAATGAACAGACAACAGAAACGAAGACGACAAACGTTACAGTTACGAGTAATTATATGTATGCTTCTGATCTGAATGCTCAATCAGCCAAAGTAGGCTCGGGGGCTTTCCAGAAAGATAAAGCCGCTAATGGAGGCATCATTACACTTAATAGACATGGACTTCCGGTAACTTATAGTAAAGGACTTGCTGCACATGCCAATTCTGAAGTGATTTACAATATTGAAGGAAGAGGTTATGACTTCTTTGAAAGTTATATTGGTATCGATCAAGCAGCCAAAGGTAGACCATCTTCCGCTACATTTGAAATATATGTAGACGGAGAAAAAGTATTCAATAGTGGGGTATTCCTATCAAATACGGAACACGAATATGTAAAAGTAGCTGTAACAGGAGCGAAAGAAATCAAACTCGTTACAACAGATGCTAATAATAATGGTAATAATTATGACCATACGGTATGGGCTGATGCCAAATTCACTAACAATTCTAGTATGCCAACATTAACTGTACCTGAAGAGATGGGAGTCGTTAAGTTAAATGATGAATTCGATATTTTAAGTGGTGTAGAAGCATTTGATATCGAAGATGGAAACTTAATTGAACAAGTTGATGTGCAATTGAACGAATTCAATACCGATAAAACGGGTACTTACATTATACAATTCACAGTTACGGACAGCGATGGAAATACAGTTACACAAACAAGAACAGTTGTCGTGTACAGTTCTAGTCAATACGCAACTGATGTGGAATGGGATTCTGCAAGAACAGATTATAATGTTGTAAGAAAAGATAAATCAAGCACTAACGCCACAATAAAATTACTTGTTAATGGTGAAACGAAAGAATTTGCAAAAGGGATAGGAACACATGCCAATTCAGAGATCGTATATAACGTTGGTAATACGAACTATGAGTATTTCGAAACGTATATTGGCGTTGACCGTAATATTTCAGCTCAAAATAACTCTAGTGTCATCTTTAAGATTATGGCTGATGGTCAAGAAGTATATAATAGTGGGTTGATGAAATACAATACTGAAGCCCAATTCGTTAGAATACCAGTTAAAGGTATTGCACAATTAACACTAATTGTAGACAACGCAGGTAACGGTAATGCTTCTGATCACGGAAACTTTGCAGATGCTAAGTTTCTAATTTTGAATAGTATACCTGAGCTTACAATTGGAGCGTCTACTTCAACTAAAGTAGGACAAGCAATATCAGTAAGTGCTGAGTATTTAGCTATCGATGCTGAAGATGGCAATATCACTTCGCAAGTTGTCGTTACTGGTGAAGAGAAAGTTAACTTCAATCGTGCGGGACAGTATCCAATCACGTACACTATTACTGATAAAGATGGCAACACGATTACAAAAACAAGAATCATTGCTGTAGTGGATATGGAAGACTTCAAGTATGTGTCTGATTATGACTGGAAGTCTACACAAAATAGCTATACTGCTCCTAAGAAAGACATCGCCATTAGTGGTAAAGTATTACGATTAACGGATGAAAACAATGCCGAAGTTACGTATGCTAAAGGAATTGGCGCACATTCTAATTCTACGATTGTATACGATCTAACCGATAAAGACGTTAATTACTTCACTTCATTTGTAGGTGTTGATCGACAAATGTATAACACTGTAGGTTCAGTTACCTTTGAAGTTTATGTAGATGGAGAGAAGAAATTCGATAGTGGATTGATGAATTCAAGAGACGTGCTTCAACAACTTGAAGTTAATCTCAGTGGTGCAAAAGAGCTTAAGCTAGTCGTAACAGATGGAGGGAATGGTAACGGATCAGACCACGCAGTATGGGGAGATGCGAAATTCCACTATGCAAACGGAGATCGACTGTATACGAGCGATCTAGTAACGGCAATCGAAGCGACGAATGCTATTTCACTAGATGGTTATACTTCTGAAAGTATTGCAGCATTACAAAATAGTTTAAGTAGTGCAGAAGCAGTGCTTGCAAATGAAGATGCTACTCAAGCTGAAATTGATGCGGCCTTAGTAGCTCTGCAGAAAGCTACAGGGGAATTAACACTAATAGACTTTACTCAAGTCATTACGATAAGCGACAAGTATTTAAATGAAGCGATTAAAAAGACTTTAGCAATAACGGGTGAGATCACACTGGGCGATATGTACAACCTTACGACACTAACTTGTGACTCTAGAAGAGTTAGATCACTTGATGGTTTACAATATGCGAAAAATCTAGTAACTCTTGATATTGCAGGTAATGAAGTAGCAGACTTCTCGCCATTGCAAGACTTAACGAAATTGGATAACTTAATTGCAGATCCTCAATTTGTTGAAGTGGGTACTTTACAAGGGCCGATCGTTGAAGTTGCGAATGTAGTTAAAAATATTGACGGCAACTATGTTATCCCTACTACAGCAGGCGTTCGTAATAATGCAACGTTTAATGAAACAATATTTGATGTTAACGAATGGGCAGCAAATCCAGATAAATTCACACTTGATCTTTCTAATGAAGATAAGGGAGTTTACACATTTGTGCTGAATTATGAAGTGGCAGGTAACCATGTCATGATGATTTACATGATTGATAACAAATAGAGTCCATCTCGCTAAGTAGACTAAATATGCAAAGAAGCAGTCCCTCGTAAAAAATAGGTGGACTGCTTCTTTATTGTTCATTATATTGGAGTGACTCTGATGGTTATATCTTAGGATACTATAGTATAAAGCATGCTACTTACTAAATTGATCTGGAATGATGAATGATGCAGTTGTTCCTTCATTAGGCTTACTAACAATAGACAAGCCTTGACCATACAATTGTATTAATCGTCTATTCGTATTGGTAAGTCCAATTCCGCCTTTGCCTTTCAATGTAGAATTCAAAAGGTGCATAACTTTCTCTTGCTCCATACCTTTGCCATTATCGATGACTTCAATTAGTGTATTGTTTTCTTGTCGTGTAATACGAATATGAACGGTACCACCTTGATTACGGCTAAGGACGCCATGCTTAACAGCATTTTCAATTAAAGGCTGCAAGGTGAGTGGAGGAAGACGGAGACTAATCCCCTGTTCAACTTCCCATTCAATCGTCAATCGATCTTCAAATCGTACTTTTTCTATATATAAATAAGCTTCAGCAAGTTCTAGTTCATGAGAAAGCGCAACTAGCTCCCCCGTATTAAGGAAGTTAAAGCTGATCCGTAAATATGATGCAAAAGCATAACCTAAATCTCGCATCTGCTCAGTGTCTATATCACTAAGTGCCATAATCGAATTCAGGGTATTAAATAGAAAATGAGGATGGATTTGCGCTTGAAGATAAGCAGCTTCTAAGCGTAAACGCTCATTAATCGTTTGCTTCAGTGTAATTAATGCTCTAATTCGATACTTTAACTCCAGTGCATCTACTGGCTTAGTTACATAATCATTAGCTCCTGATGAGAACCCAGTATAAATATCAGCAGGTTGACTGCGAGCAGTTAACAGCAGCACAGGCAAATCGGATACTGTATAAAGCTCCCTTACTTTCTGCGTTAATTCATAACCGGACATATGAGGCATCATCGCATCGGTAATAAGTAAATCCCATTGTTGTGTGCTTAATATCTCCAATGCTTGACGAGCGGAGTTGGCTGTAGTAATTTGATACGGCTCGGTTGATAGAATACCAACAAGCACATTAAGATTAATCGGATCATCATCGATAGCGAGAATATTAACCTTTCTACTATTCAATAGCGGTGGGATATGAACAGTGGTCGTTATTTCTCCCAGTGTAATATTGGGGAACACTAGTTCATTGTTCTGTTCCACAATATCAGTTGTTAAATCATCAATAGGATGTGCATCTCGTGATACTGGAATGTCGCCTTCGGCTGCTAACGACAGATTAAAACTGAATGTCGAACCTTTATCTAGTTCAGAGCGAACGGTTAAAGTACCCTCATGCAATTCTACTAACTGCTTACAAATACTTAACCCAAGGCCTAGACCTCTTCCATCGCTTATGCCATAAGAGCCTTGTTCATAAGGGAGAAATATTCTATCTAGTGTTTCTTTATCCATGCCGACACCAGTATCAGAGATATGAATCATAGCATATCCTTCATGAGAAACAGCGGACACTGTGATTGAACCTTCTTCTGTATATTTGAGAGCATTGTGTAATAAGTTATATAGAATTTGAACAAGTCTTTTTTCGTCGGCCATTATTGGTGGCATAGATTCAGCAATATTTATGCGTAGTTGGATAGGTTTATTCTCAATCATAAATTTTAACATGCCAATTACGCTAGGCACTATGGATTGAAGCTTTAACGGTTCTTGTTGCAATGAAATACGGTGTTCCTGAATTCTAGCGACATCGAGTAAGTCCCCAAGCATGTGAGACATGCGACGACTAATGGTAATAAGTAGCTCCATGTCTTTTACGCTACTTGTGTTCATCTTCTCTTGCTCTTTCGTAACAACAGTTTGAGCAATATTAATAATACCGTGCAATGGCGTTCTTAGTTCGTGTGAAGTATTGGCAAGAAATTGATTTTTCACTTTATCAAATTGTTGCAGCTGTTCATTCAATATTATATTTTCTTGTGCATTACGGAAATACTTATGGAACCAGTAAGCAGAGAAACCAACGATGGCAGCGAGAATATCAATCGGATAGTAGACATTAATAACATCACTTTCATAACTAAATACTCCCCATAGTTCACTAGATATAATACTTGATGCGGAACATAGTAAGAAAATAGAGCCAGTATTGTTGGGTTTCGTAAATGATACTACCCCTACAAGATAAGCCAAAAATCCAAACGGAAGAAAATAATATAATTTAAATAGGCTGAGCTCCATAGAAGCATACACTAATGATGTCGATGCAAATACTAAAAATATAGAGTAAATAATAAACGAAATTGCGTATACTCGAAATGACTTCTTCAGCTTATATGTTGACGAAAATCTTCTGAAAAGAACGACTATTAAAAACGAAAGCCACATGTAGCTAAGTAATTTGATCTTTATGACCCATTCATAGTTAATAGGCAGCCAAAGCATGAGCATATTATCATGATCGGCAACAATAGAAATTCCGACGATAAACGTGAGTATAGCGAAAATTAATAAGTTAAGCTCTCGTCTATTAAACAAATAGAGAATACAGGCATACAAACAGTGCAGTACTAATACGACAAACATGACAAGTTGAAATCCGATAGAATACCAACGTATAAAATCGATTTCAGCTTGAGAGCCAAATTGAATAGCGCGCGTTATGCCACCATTTAATGGATTATCAAAGTTTGATACTTGTACAAGCAATTCGATCTCTGTTGTTCCTTCTTCATAATATGAAGCCGTGTATGAAACATTATTAGGTTCGTAGTCATTAGCATTGTCGGCAATGACTCCAACGTTGCTTGTAGCTACCCCATTAATTACTATAGTAGATGCAGCTTCGATACCTTGTATCCAAAATGCGATTGGCTCCTCTAATGGCGCGACTAATATGCGTAATCGGTATGTTCCGTACCCTATCGGACTATTTTCCTCGTTAGTCATCAAACCTCGCCAGTCACCTGGAACTTGAATATAATTAACTTCGTTGTTCAATGAATTAATATCAAAGGAGGATATGAGTTTGTCAGGATAGAATATCCATTCTCCTTCTAATGGTATAGAATCGGAATTGCTCAAATCCAAATGGCGCACATCAAGTACACCTAGAACTGCTTCAGGATGTTCCGCAGTAGAAAATAATTCAGACCATGCCCATCGAAAACCTAGAAGCACACCAATAAACAATAGTATTAGTAGAATGTATTTCTGAGTGGTTTTATTTATTAATTTCATCATAGTACAAAGGGATTCGACATAATCGAGCTTGTTTCCTTTATTTTCAATGCGCTTATTGCAAGAGGCTACCGTGAACATAAAGACAAAATCGCATATAATTTACACTTTATTCCGGACTATAATTTGTATCTTTGATGGGCTATTATGATATAAGTAAGATTGAAATTTAGGTAAATAAGAGAGTTAACATGATGAGTATTGTTATAATAGCTATTTACATAGATTTCATATCAAAGGTTGAACTATTATTATGCAATTTATTAGATATGAGGAGTGGATAAATTGAGTACACAACTATTAGGAATTCCATTAGAGGGGTTTGCGGAATTTAGTAGAGAAGTTGCAGCACAAGGTGCAGTGCTTTTGAAAAATGATGGGCATGTTCTTCCGCTTCAAAAAGAAGATAAGGTTGCAATTTTCGGTAGAACACAAAAAAACTATTACCGTAGCGGTACAGGTTCAGGTGGTAGTGTTAATGTAACACATACAACGAATTTACTAGACGGTCTTCGTAGTAAACAAAACATTACAATTAACGAACAATTAGCAGCTACGTATGAGCAATGGATTGCACAAAATCCTTTCGATAATGGTGGAGGTGGCTGGGCTGCTGAGCCATGGTTCCAAAAGGAAATGCCTTTAACTGCTGAGCTAGTAGCAGCGGCAAAAAGTGATTCAAACAAAGCAATTATCGTCATAGGACGTACAGCTGGTGAAGACCAGGATAATGCCAACGAGCCAGGAAGCTATCAATTAACAGCTGATGAAAAAGCAATGCTACAACTCGTAACTACACAGTTTGAGCAGACGGCTGTTGTATTGAACGTATCGAACATTATTGATATGAGTTGGTTGAATGATACAAGTTACGTTAACCCTATTTCAACAGTAATCTATGCATGGCACGGCGGTATGGAGGGTGGTAACGCCATTGCTGATGTATTAGTTGGCGATGTAACTCCTAGTGGTAAGCTAACAGATACCATTGCCTATGCAATTGAAGATTATCCTTCAACCCCACAATTCGGCAATGAGCACATGACCATTTATGAAGAAGATATCTATGTCGGATATCGCTATTTCGAGACATTCTGTCCTGAGAAAGTTCAGTTTGAATTCGGGTACGGTATTTCTTATACGAAGTTTGACATAACTCAAGTGGAAGCGAAGTTAGTTTCAGAAGCAGGCGTAGAATCTCTTGAAATTAGTGCAACGGTTACGAATACAGGTGATCAGTTCACTGGTAAAGAAGTTATCCAAGTTTATTATGAAGCACCACAAGGTAAACTAGGTCAGCCCGTAAAAGCGTTAGCAGCTTTCGGTAAGACGAAAGAACTTCAACCAGGAGAATCACAAACAGTTAAGGTAAGCTTCCCGGTTAATTCCATGGCGTCGTATGATGATAGTGGTGTTACAGGCTATCGTTCTGCTTATGTATTAGAGGCAGGAACTTACAAGCTACATGTTGGTAATAGCGTGAAAAACACAGTAAATGTTAGCCTAGAAGGCCAAAGCGGATATGTTGTAGAAACGATTCAATTAGTAGAGCAACTAACGGAAGCATTGGCACCAACTAAAAACTTTAAGAGAATGGCACCAGGTTCGTTGAAATCAGATGGGACGTATGAACTTATTGCTGTTGACGTGCCAACACAACAAATCTCTTTAGCTGAACGTATACAGCAAAACTTACCAAAAACAATCGAGCAAACGGGTGATCAAGGGTATAAATTACAAGATGTTTATGACAAAAAAGTAAGCATCGAAACATTTATTGCTCAACTTAATAATCAAGATCTTGCTGCGATAGTTAGAGGCGAAGGTATGGGTAGTCCGCTTGTAACACCAGGAACAGCTTCTGCATTTGGTGGAATTAGCGATAATCTTTATAAGTTGGGTATTCCAGTTGCTTCTTGCGCAGATGGTCCTTCTGGTATTCGTATGGATAGTGGACATAAAGCAACACAAGTTTCGATCGGAACGTTACTTGCTGCGACATGGGATACTGAATTAGTTGAAAGACTTTATGTGATGGAAGGTCAAGAACTTCTTAGAAATGATATCGATACTCTACTTGGACCAGGTTTAAATATTCGTCGTAGTCCACTTAACGGTCGTAACTTTGAGTATTTCTCTGAAGATCCTCTAGTATCCGGAGCTTTTGCTGCGGCATGTACAAGTGGTATTAAAAAGGGTGGATCTAACGCTACACTGAAGCATTTCGCTTGTAATAATCAGGAGCAATACCGTACGAAGGTTGATGCCGTTGTATCTGAGCGTGCACTACGTGAGATCTACTTGAAAGGGTTTGAAATCGCAGTAAAACAAAGTGGAGCAGATTCAATTATGACTGCCTATAACCCGATTAACGGTCATTGGACTGCATCTAACTATGATCTAACTACAACTATTCTTCGTGGAGAATGGGGCTTCAAAGGCATTGTTATGACTGACTGGTGGGCAGTGATGAATGATGTTGTCCATGGTGGAGCACCAAGCTTGAAGTACACTAACTTTATGGTAAGAGCACAAAATGATCTATTCATGGTCGTTAATAACTATGGGGCTGAAATTAACTCTTTAGATGATAATACAATTGAATCACTAGAGAATGGTACATTAACAGTTGGTGAATTACAGCGTAGTGCGATAAATATTTGTGAGTTTATTATGAACTCTATTGTATTTACAAGAGATTACGTCATTGAGGATGTTGTTGCGAAAGTAACATCTGATCCTGCTCTTACACCAGCAGTAGTTCAGTCATTGTCTGACAATGCACAAATTAAACCTATCGTGAATGAAGCTGTCTATGTGAAAGTAGATCAAGCAGGTGAGTACCGTCTTATCGTTAATATTATGTCACCGGAATTCAATACAGCTCAATCGGCAACCAATGTAATGATGAATAATCAGTTAGTTACGACGATTACAATGAATGGTACTGAAGGTAAATGGGTTAAGCAGAAACTTATAAAAGTTGATCTAGAAGTTGGTCTATATGAGATGAAGCTTGATTTTGTGAAGCCAGGCATGCAAGTGGAATGGATTGAGTTCAAGCAACTATAAGGTAGTTCAAAAAGCGGACTTTGATGAAGACGATTGGCTAACGTAGCATAGTCGACATCGAATATGAAGCGAACTTGGGAAGTCCGGTACGCATGTACAACTACGTACATTTGCGTGTCCTCCTTCCTCAAGTAGCGCTTCATCTTCTCGATCCTGAAAGCCCGCATTTTGAACCTTCATTTGAAGGGGAAGTACATCCTAATTGTAATAAGGGAAGAAAACCCTCATTGCAATAGAGTATGTAAACCCTCATTGTAATAGAGGTAGTAAAACTTCATAAATAATAGAGGAAGTTCAAACATCTCCTCGTAAACACGATGAGTTTTCTTCCTATTCGATATCGAATGAAGCATTAATGATTATAAAACAAAAATACGCAAGTGCAGGTTTCCTGTAAGGAAACGATGCTCTTGCGTATTTTTAGTTACACTAAAAATTAAGTATTTAATACATTTTCTTCTAGTACGGAATACTTATCGCCGTATTGTCTAATAATATGTTGCTCACCCCAGTTACATAGCGAGTCTAATATGCTACTAAGACTTGTTCCATATTCACTAAGTTCATATTCCACTTTTGGAGGAACTTGATTGTAACTAATTCGATTAATGATACCATCTGCTTCTAATTCACGTAATTGTTGCGTTAACATTTTCTGTGTAATATGTGGCATCAATTGTTTTAATTCAGTTGTGCGTTTTTTCCCATGAGTAAGATGGCACAGAATGACACACTTCCACTTCCCACCAATAACTTCAAGTGTTGCTTCGACTGAAATATTATATTTTTTCTTAATCATGATATGCCTCCGGGTATATAGGTACTTTTAAGTGCCTACAGTACTAAAAAGTGCGTACTGTTATATTCGTTCATTTTGTCCTATCATAGCATTAACGAGCAATGATAACTACTTCATAACTCGTAACAATATAGATGTAAATAATGGAGGAAAAGATAATGGTAAATAATTCACAAGATACAACAACGCTTCATAATGGTGTGAAAATGCCAATGCTCGGTCTAGGAGTATTTCAAGTAGAAGAAGGTGCTGAGCTAGAAAATGCCGTAAAAACAGCAATTCAGCATGGATATCGTAGCATAGACACTGCAGCTATTTATGGCAATGAAGAAGGCGTTGGTCGTGGTATTCGTCAAGGATTAGAACTAACGGGTCTTTCACGAGAAGATATATTTGTTACATCTAAAGTATGGAACGCTGATCAAGGTTATGAGTCAACGATTGCTGCGTATGAGACGAGCCTCAGCAAGTTAGGACTTGAATATTTGGATTTATATCTAATTCACTGGCCAGTAGCTGGTAAATTCACAGAGACATGGAGAGCGTTAGAGACGCTTTATAAAGAAGGTCGCGTAAAAGCAATTGGTGTAAGTAACTTCCTTGTTCATCAGCTAGAAGAAGTGATGAAGGATGCAGAGATTAAGCCAATGGTGAATCAGATGGAACATCATCCTCGCTTAATTCAAAAAGAACTGCAAGCATTTTGTAAAGAAAACGGTATTCAATTTGAAGCATGGTCTCCATTGATGCAAGGTAAATTATTAGATAATGTTGAGCTTACTGAGATTGGAGCTAAGTATGGTAAATCTGTAGCGCAAGTTATTTTACGTTGGAATTTACAAAATGGCATTGTTACCATTCCAAAATCAACGAAAGAACACCGCATTATTGAAAATGCATCGTTATTTGATTTTGAATTGACGAAAGAAGATATGGAACGCATTAATGGTTTGGATCAACATGTACGTGTCGGTCCAGATCCTGATAATTTCGATTTTTAATGTTAAGTAATAAGTAAGCTTAAAAGAGGATCTCTACTCAGATATATTCGAGTAGAGATCCCCTTTTGATTTTACTCTGATAGAACGTTAGTATAAGTTATGTTACGATAAGCATTGCTGATAATATAAAGCTGGAGATGAAACAGAATATGGATGGGAAATTAAGAAGCAATATTAAGCCTGGTCTTGAAGTAGATATCGTATTAAAGCAGGACCAACGCACAGGAAAGACATCACGTGGGATAGTGAAAGATTTGCTTACGAATTCACCGCAACACCCACATGGTATTAAAGTTAGATTAGAGGATGGCCGAGTAGGTCGTGTTCAACATATTGTAAATGATTAAATAAAATAGTCACAACAAAGGTCAACCAAAGCAACTTAATAAAGTAAGTTACTTCGGTTGACCAATATTATAAGAGTAGATAAAACAACATTCAGTTGTATAAGTTGTACAAAACATTGAATTTATTGTACATATCAAGATTTTACATGAAATCAAAGAAATAACGAATGACATGGAATAATACAGGTGAAGTATACGTTAAGCTATCAATTCTACTTAAGTGACTCTTTTTCAACGCCTCGATTTTGTTGTCATCGCCAAGTAATAAATCTCTCTTAAGCACAGAAACAGTTAGACTGCCTAAGAATCCACTTAAGCTAATTAACATCCCAGACAAAATGCCAAATGTCAGGTCTAGTGGTGTTAGGTATGGATAGATAAGAAATGATACAACAGTTGTTGCCACAAATCCACATAAGAAACCAGCCCAAGTTAGATTAGGATTAGCTGTAGGAACAACTTTTCCTTTGGTGTAATATATCGATACAAGGTTATGAACGACATCATTAAGTTGTGTCAAGATAACAAGAAACAACACAAGCCCAGCCCCATATTGTGGCGTTGCAAATTGGAAATAAGCTAGGTGGCTTAGACCGAATACCATTAGCATAAGTCCCCATTGAACCGCACTAATACTACGGAGAAATCCGACAGTACCTTTATTAATTAATCGAGGGATAGGTAATAATAAGAATACATAAATAGGGATAAAGATAATAAACATTCCATACCATTCAATAAAGATCCAATAGAATTGCAACGGAATAGATAAGTACGCCCAAAGATATAATCTTCTGTCTGCTTTGTTTGATTTGATCATAGAGAAATATTCCTTCAGTGCAAAGAAGCTAAGTCCCATCAATGAAATGAGGGATACTATCGGATTGAATAGAGTAGCCAAACCAAAAATGATAAGCATCCCCCACCACATTTTGATGCGGGATCCAATATTTTCGTAGTCTTTAATCGGTTGTACTTTACGTATTACAACATATAGTAATTGAATTGTTGCGACGGCTGCTATAATTAATTCTAGTTTCCATAGCGAGTTATTCAGTGCTAATCACCAACTTAGTAAGAGATACGATTCCATAAAAGGGATCATATGTTATTATGAAGTAAATATACATTCTTGTTAAGGGGTATTTAATAGATGTCAGATAATCGAGCAATTTATATTTTACTTACGAATACAGGAACGTTGTTTACGAAGGTTATTCAAGGCTATACGAAGGCTCCTTATAACCATGCCTCTATTTCATTTGACCGAGAACTATCTGAACTCTATAGCTTTGGGAGAAAGCATCCTAGTAATCCTCTCAATGGTGGATTTGTTAAGGAAGATCTTAAAAATGGAACTTTTAGCAAATATCCTAATACGACATGTGTAATTTACGAACTTCATGTAACTAATCGAGAGATTGAAAAGATGAAGCGAGTTCTGCATATTTTTATTCGTAGTCATCGAAAATATCTCTACAATATATTAGGTGTGATCGGGATCGCACTAAAAGAACCGGTTGAATTTAGTAACTCTTATTTTTGTTCCCAGTTTGTAGCAGAAATATTAGAGCGTTCAGGTATTAAGTTATGGGATAAGTTACCGGCATTGGTTACACCAGATGATTTTCGGAAAAGTGAACGGTTAGCGTTAATTTATGAGGGGAAATTAAGTCAGTATAAATCTTGAGTTAAGTTTTAAGTAACGTTTTAGCTAGTTTAATAAAAGTATATGGTCGTTAGAATGTCGTATGGGGGCTACTGCTCTTGTGCGACTTTTTATAATAAATATAACTATGAATATTACAAAAATATGATATATTTGGTTGGAGATACTGAAAAGGAGACCCATCACATTCATGAAGATTTCTTTAAAACAATTAATAATGTCAGTAGCATTGCTTTCCGTAATATTAACACTATTTAGCAGTACTTCATCTGGCTATAAGATGAGTAAGAATACTCTAATAGATAACACATTAGAAACTAATCGCGTATACGCGCAAAAACTAGCAAATACGACAGATGTCTTCTTTCAGATGACGCTTCAAACGTTAGAATTAAGCGCGCAAGAGATTGCCTTATATATGAAAAATCCAGATGCAAACGATAAGTTACTTCAAGAGACTGAACGCCTTAAACATCAGACAGATACATTTAACTCCGTTATTATTGCCAATGCAGATGGGGAGATTAAGGCGACTTCACCTCAAACTCTCGATCTAATTGGTAAGATTATGGATACCGAGGGCGGAAAGGAAGCGTTGCGTGAGAAAAAACCAATTGTTTCAAAACCATATCTATCTCTCACCGGTCGATTAATTATCTTCATTTCTCATCCGATTTTTGATGAAAATCAGAATTATTTAGGTCTTGTTGGTGGCAGCCTATACTTAAAAGAAGAAAATATACTCTATCAAATACTAGGGCAGCACTATTATCAAGATGGATCATATGTCTATGTTGTAGATAAAGATGGTCATGTTATTTATCATCAGGATCAAGATCGAATTAATGATGTAGTATCAGATAATCTAGTGGTTCAACAATTAATGCAAAAACAAAGTGGCTCGTCTCGTGTTACAAATTCACAAGATGTCGATATGCTTGCGGGTTATTCTTATGTTCCGACGGTTGGCTGGGGAGTTGTCTCACAGCGACCAGCAGAAGCGGCGTTAGTTCCAACGAAAGATATGATGGAAGAAATGATTATGAGATCGTTACCTTATCTAATGTTATCATTATTCATTATTGCATTAATCTCTCAGCTAATAGCTCAGCCGTTGCAGAAACTTGCTGGATTTATTGAATCTAGCACAGAGAAAAATCAGACTGAAAGTTTAAGCAAAGTAAGAGCTTGGTATTATGAAGCGATTCAATTAAAAAAGGCTCTAACTTATAGTCTTGGATTCTTACATGAGAAAGTAGATTTTATTACGCATCAATCCAAAACAGACCCATTAACAAAGTTAACGAATAGAAGAACGTTAGATGAACAAACTCAAAAATGGACAAATAACGGAACAGCTTTCTCAGTTGTTATTTTGGATATTGATCATTTTAAACGAGTGAATGACACATATGGACATTCAGTTGGCGATGAAGTATTGAAATTTCTTGCGGAAAAAATGAAAGAAGTAGCAAGGAAAGAAGATATTTGTTGTCGTTATGGTGGTGAGGAGTTCGTATTACTCCTTCAACATATGAATGAGGATGAAGCTTATCTAGTTGCTGAAAGATTAAGAATGACGATAGAAAGTACATTGAGTCCATGCGGTGATTATATTACGATATCTGCTGGAATCTCTTCCTATCCATCTACGACAACCGATCTTTCAGAGTTATTTGATGCGGCTGATCAGTGTCTTTATGAAGCCAAAAATAATGGAAGAAATCAATGTATCGTTAAAGGTAATGAATTATAGAATGTGCAAGGAGAGGTACCTTTGCTTGAGAAAAGCAAAAGTACCTTTTCTGTATGTGCAACAACATAGAGTATAATAATGAGATGAGAGTGTAACCTAATGTTATGAAGAAAATTATAGATATACATATATAGAAAGGAATTTACAATGACTAATAACGATGAAATCGTAGATGCAGGTTGGAATTTCGATAATAGTTATGTTGAATTGCCCCAATCGCTTTATACAATTATTAATCCAACGCCAGTAAGCTCACCAAAGCTAATAATAATGAATGGACCTTTAGCCAATGCGTTGGGATTAGATGAAAAAGCGCTCGTAAGTGATAAAGGTGTAGCTACGTTAGCTGGAAATATCATTCCAGATGATGCAATACCTCTAGCTCAAGCATATGCCGGACACCAATTCGGTCATTTCAATAGGTTAGGTGATGGTAGAGCGATATTGCTAAGCGAGCAAATCACCCCTCTAGGTGAGCGAGTTGATATTCAGCTCAAAGGTTCTGGACCAACACCATATTCTAGACGAGGTGATGGTAGAGCAGCTCTCGGACCAATGCTACGTGAGTATATTATTAGTGAAGCAATGCATGGATTAGGTATTGCTACTACTCGTAGCTTAGCAGTTGTGGCAACGGGAGAAAGTGTCGTTCGGGAAACGAACTTACCAGGTGCAGTACTTGCCCGGATCGCTGCAAGTCATTTGAGAGTAGGAACATTTGAATATGTATCACAATGGGGCAATGACGAAGAACTTAAACAGTTGGCGGACTACACGATAAAACGTCATTATTCATATATTGCAACAGATGATAACCGATATCTACACTTGCTAGAAGAAGTCATTAAGCGTCAAGCACATCTTATTGCCCAGTGGCAACTTGTAGGTTTTATTCATGGTGTGATGAATACAGATAATATGGCAATAAGCGGCGAAACAATTGATTATGGTCCATGTGCATTTATGGATAATTATGATCCTGCCACAGTATTCAGCTCCATTGACCGAGAAGGACGTTATGCTTACGGCAATCAACCGTATATAGGTAGTTGGAATCTTTCGCGATTTGCTGAAACACTGTTGCCACTACTTCATGACAATCATGCTGAAGCGGTCGAATTAGCACAAACTGCGTTATCTCATTATGCAACGGAATATTATGATCGTTGGCTGGCAGGAATGAGAGCAAAGCTTGGATTATATAACGAAGAGGAACAAGATGAGTCGTTAATAAAAGATTTACTTGGATTGATGCATAAATACGAAGCGGATTATACGAATACATTTATTGCGTTAACCTTCAACAAGCTAGAAGATACCGTTCTAGTGGATAAAGAAGAGTTCCAACAATGGTATACGAATTGGCAGGAGCGACTTAAGCGTCAGTCACAAATTCCAGAAGATGCGCAACAGTTGATGCGTCATCATAATCCTGCAATTATTGCTCGTAATCATCGAGTGGAAGAAGCATTAGAAGCTGCAGTTAAACATAGCGATTATACCGTCATGACTACGTTACTAGAGGCGCTATCTAATCCATACGAACATTCTGCTAAGCAAGCGGTGTATGCTGCTTTACCGGAAGAGGAATGCGGGCCGTACCGAACATTTTGTGGAACATAGTTCACAACTGTGGACAGGAATTATTCCCACTCATGACGAAAGAGTAGAGAAGAACATTAATGAATGGAGAATATAACAATATGTCTAGTTTGCCAAACTGCCCTAAATGTAATTCTGAGTACACATACGAGGACGGAAGCATGCTGATCTGTCCAGAATGTGCTCATGAATGGACGTTGGAATCGGAGAGCGACAATACGTTGGGTGCCGAAGTTGTAAAAGATGGGAACGGAAATATTTTGAATGATGGTGACAGTGTTACGATCATTAAAGATCTTAAAGTTAAAGGAAGTTCTTCCGTATTGAAAATTGGTACAAAAGTGAAAAACATTCGATTGGTCGATGGTGATCATAATATAGATTGTAAAATCGATGGTTTTGGAGCAATGAAGTTGAAGTCCGAGTTTGTGAAAAAAGTATAAGACGGTGGACTAGTCATTACTGTGAGGTAAAGCTAATATTACAGTTACAATAATACAGCAAAAGGCTATCCTTAGTATGATCGTTATTGATCAAGCTATGGATAGCCTTCTTTCATTCAACTGTTAATATAGAACACCACTGATGACCAGTCCAAAGCAAGCTGCGTTTAATAAGAAAGTAATGCCGCCTCCAATTATTAAGCCTTGAACAATGCCAGGGTATTTCTTGAAAATGAGCGTAGCTGGAATTAAATAAACGACTTGTAGAATACCAATGGCGAAAATCCATCCTTCAAAAAGAAATATTATGGGATGAAGTAAAGCTAGCATACCAATGCCTAGCCACACATGTTTGAGATTGTACGATGATTTTTTTGAAGGAATAGTAGGTTGTGTTGTATGTTGTTTTGAGTCATGCCCTATCTCTTGCTCTGAGTCTTGCAAAGGTTCATTTTCTTTAACAGTCTTCTCCTCATCATCCACACTAATCACCTCTTGACCTTAGTTCAAATTCACGTTGTAGCTCAATTAGTTTTTGCTCTTTGTCACCACGATAGAACATATTATACGTATCGAATGGGATAATACGACCATCTGGATGAACAATATGTACACATGATTTTTTGACAGAACGAACATCGAAGTTATAAGGGTCTAAAAATTGCATTATAATGACACGAAATACATTATCATAATTAATATCTTGAGGAACCGATACCATCGGTAAGCAGCATAATAGATTTTTGAGTGAAAGTGCCGATGAAGTTGGTGAATGAGCTGTTGAGAATAGATCAAAAATTTTAGATTTTAGATCAGCATCTTGCTCAAAGACGATCGTATTTCTACCACCTTCTAATAAAATAGCGGGGTCCATCATGCCGGTTAGCGGGATAACTTCATCTCCTAACTTCAATGCATAGCCCATAGCTAAACAATCTGGATGACAAGGTACTGGAATGATATCTTCAGGTAGAAAAACGCCAGATTGATCGATAATCCCTTGACGTACTTCACTAAGAGTCAGTCGCTCCTTAGAGGGATCATATTCCTCTAGTCTTCCAGCAGCTTGAATAGGTTGGAAAGTGACGCCTCGGACAGCACGTTGTTTCAATCCGAATTGAATAATATCACCGATCTCATGATCATTTAGACCTTTTTTCAGTGTAACGACTAATGTCGTTGAGACGTTGTATTCATTGAGGTTGTCTAATGCTTTACGACGAACCTCACGTAGATCTACACCTCGTAATTCACGTAGTGTAGCTTCTTCGAAGCTATCAAATTGCAAATATATTTCAAAGCCGGGCATATAAGATGCTAATCTCGCAGCAAACTTACGATCTTGAGCAATTTTTAATCCATTCGTATTGACCATAATATGTTTAATAGGTTTACTTTTGACGAGATCAAGAATTTCGAAAAACTGTGGATGGATCGTTGGTTCACCACCGCTAATTTGCACAATATCTGGTTCTTCCTCATTACGAACGATCGCATCAAGCATTTTCTCAATTTGTTCTAATGAGCGAAATGATCCGTGATGGGGAGAAGACTCTGCATAACATATTGGACATTGTAGATTACATCGCTCTGTTATTTCGAGCAAAGTTAGACAGCTATGTTGCTCATGGTCTGGACATAATCCGCAATCATACGGACAGCCGTAGCGAATGGGCGTATTCCAATGTTGAGGCATTTCTGCAGGCTTTAGAAACTCTCTACACTTCTTGTAATATTCAACATCGGTCGAAATTAATACTTTTTCCCGCCCATGATGCCCACAATATTTAAGTAAAAATACTTGGTCGTCTTCTATTATGACTTTTGCTTCTACTTTACGTAGACACTTGGAGCATATGCTATTTGTTAACTCATAGAAAATATAGGGTCTATTTTTGGTTGGCATAATTAGATTCCTCCGTATAATTATGATGTGGTTTTCCAATCCATTGATACAATAGTGATCCATAGTATATTAATCCTAGTAAACAAGCGAGCTGAATATTATTAAGTCCGAAGTAAGGATGAGGTGTTGGTTTAATGAAATCAATTGTAAAGCGAAAAGTAAGATAACAGGTCATAAATAGTTGGAAGATAGCGCCGTTAGGTAGAATCATAGGGGAAGTAATGGCAAGAGAGTGACGCTTACGTAATTGATATTTGTAACATAGTAGTAGCGTTGCGAGTAGAAGTAAGAAAAACAGTTCATACAATTGAGTAGGGTGACGGCGAATACCATCCCCAAAGTCGATAGCAGTAATCCATGTGGTTGGAGTTCCGTACGTATGGTCATCAAGACCAGTTAAGAAACAACCAATACGACCAATCGCAATTCCCATAATGAGAGGGAGCGTCATATCGTCACCGGTAGAACTTGTGATACCTAACTTTTTCTTCATTAATTCAACGCCGATAAGTCCACCAAGTAATCCTCCTACAATGGTCTTTCCACCCATAATATATACATAATCATTCCAACGCTGTATTAATTGTTGAGGGTCTTCGAACCAGTACAGTACTTTAGAGCCAATAGCTGCACCAATAATAGCTCCAACAATAATCCAGATACCTTGATCAATGCGAAGAGCGCCCTTTGTTCGTGTGTACAAATATAGCCGGAAGCTTAAAAAATAGGCAAGTGCTTCAAATACTGTGTGTGGATGTAGTGTAATGAATCCGAGATTAATCCAGACAGGAAAAGTCATAGCTGCCTCCTATTGAGATGTGTGTAACCATATAATAGTAATTCTCTTATAGACGATAAATACCTTCCTATTGTTAAATATGTTAAAAATAGGCGTGTCTATTCCAAGATGCTTGGAATAGACACGCCTAAACATTATTTCACTTTAATATTTCCTGATTTCGTATTAATTTTGATAATCTCTGTAGAAGTTCCTAATGAATCGGGTGCATGAATATTTCCTGAATTTGAACGTAATTCGTAGAAACCACCAAATCCTTCAGCAGTAGTAAATGTTACATTTCCAGATGCTACTGTAACATCTGCCGCATGGGCTGTCGCTTGTGAAATAGTTACGTTACCAGAGCTACTTTTTGCAGTAACTTCACCAGATAAATCATCGATTTTAATATTACCTGAATTAACAGATGCTTGAAGTTCACCCATTATTGTATTAGCAGTCAAATTGCCGGATTTAGTTGATAGCGATATAGTTTCAGCATGAATATCTTCCGCCTTAAGATTACCAGAATACGTAGTTATCGTTGTTTGATCTGCTAATACATTTACGACTTTAACATTCCCTGATTTTGTATTAAATGTTGCTTGTTTGGCAAGGACTTGCTCGATGTTGAAGTTTCCTGAATTAGTCCCAATATCAACAACATCGAGTTTATAATCCTTAGGAAGAGAAACTGTAATATATATTTTTGTATTCTTAAAATTTAAATTGAGAAATTGAAATTTGAACTCTGTTTTTAGATCTAATTCGAACTTGTTATTTACAATGGAAGCCATATTAATTTTATCAATAGTGTCTTGATCGGTATTCCCATTGACTAGTATTGAACCTGTAGCACTGTCACTAGTTATGAATTTGACATCCAAATCATTAGATGTACCATTAACGGTAATATTATTTAGAGTTTGTGCATCGAAAGTCCATTCTTTTTCAACGTTTATAATCTTTTTGTCATCTACTTCGAATTTATTAAAAGTTAATCCGGTAATACCGACCACAAATAGAATAATGGCGGTAAGGATCCAACGTTTTCTCATATTACTTTCCTCCTTTAATGACGCGCAAGTTCCAGTGATAGTACGACTTTGTAATTTTCAACAGCACTTTACCAAGGTAAATGCATGCGATACATAGCAAGATACCTAAGCCAGTAATCGCTAATGAGGCAAACAGTCTACCAGGTAAAAATTGACTATTAATTATAGAATCGAACAAAACTAACGCAGGTGCAATAATCATAGCGAAAGCACTTAGCGATAAGCTAAGCCAAACAGCCCATATCGACAAGCCAATTGGAACGACCGCAAGTATAAAATTGAGAGAGAACAGACCGATAACCGCAAATACCGTTCTGGTCATTGATTCCGACTCTGACTTCTTCATTAGAGGAGGGGAATTTCTCTTATATTCTTCAAGAGCTTCTTGTGCTAGCTCGAGTGGGTTGCCAAGCTCCAACGAAATTTCTTCTTCCGTCTTACCTGCTTGTTCTCCGAATGCATAATGCGTTTCGTAATCTTCTAATAACTCTTTCTGATCCTTGCCGGGCATAGACTTAAGTTCCTTACGAAGAATTGTAAGAAATTGATCTTTATTCATGTGTAGCACCATCCTCCAATAGACTAGAAACATCACTTACAAATTGATTCCATTCTTTAAGCATCTCGTTCATATATTGCTCACCATCTTCCGTGAGCTTATAGTATTTTCTTGGCGGGCCTTCTGTTGATTCCTGTAAATACGTCGTGCAACGACCCTCAGTAACCAATCTTCGCAATAGAGGATAAAGTGCTCCTTCTGCAACCTGAACATAGTTAGATACTTGTTGCACCAATTCAAAACCATAGCGCTCTTTACGATGAATTAACACTAATACACAAAGCTCTAATACACCTTTCTTAAACTGTACATTAATTTCCATAAATTAGCACCACCATTCAACATTCATCAGACATAGTATATATTATTGTTCAGTACTGTTTATTGTTCACTACCTAATTATGATTGTAACCGGTAGTAGTGAATAATGCAAGGTACTGCTGTAAATATTATGTTATCCATCCATATAAGTATGCTAGTGTGCAGTTATAAGGGAGAAAAAACTTACAAAAAACCGTCATGATGTTTGATCATGACGGTAAAAAGCTTCGTGTAATACTACATTTCCAGTAATTAAAGACGCTTGCACATCTATAATTCTTTGATTAGAAGAACCTCGATAAAGTAGTTGGGCAGATTTCTTATGCTCCATAAATCGACCATCCACTAATATATCCACCGATTGTAAGAGCTTAAGTTGGTAGCGTTGCTGCGGATTTGAGGGCGTATGAAGTTGCTCCCATGTGAACCCTGTATATGCCCACACATCTTGTCCTAGTTGCTTGGCAACTTGAGCAATAGGGATTAGTGCCTCTGCTTGTAGAAAAGGTTCTCCTCCTGATAAAGTAATTCCTTTTTGCAGCTTCACATTGTGCATTTGCTCTATAATATTATCGCTATCAATCTCATAACCACCTCTGAGATCATGTGTTTGTGGGTTATGACATCCTTTGCAATAATGCTTACATCCTTGTGTCCATATGACCATTCTTAGTCCAGGACCATCTACAATACTATCTATAGTAAGTGGTGATGCTATCCTTAGTTTCATCAATATCGCCACATTTCATTAGTTATGTTTTACACGATCGTAAACTTCTGATTTCTTTGCATTGTTAAATCGGTCTAATGTTCCTACAAGATAACCTGTAATTCTTCTAATACGTTCAAACTTTATCGCCCCGTTATCTTCACTGCGACCACATTGAGGGCAGATAGCACCCATAATAACTCCTGAATATCCGCAAACTGGATCACGATCAATAGGATGATTAATACTACCATACCCGATACCGGCTTCTTTCATTGATCTTACAATCGTCTCAAATGCTTCAATATTATGAGCTGGATCACCATCTAATTCAACATAAGTGATATGCCCTGCATTCGTTAGTTCATGATACAGTGCTTCTTTCGCAATTTTGTCGTATGCTGCTAATGGATAATAGACAGGGATATGGAATGAGTTCGTATAATACTCGCGATCAGTAACACCAATAATAGTGCCGTATTGCAGTCGATCAATGGCTGTAAATCTGCCGGATAGTCCTTCAGCAGGAGTTGCAATTAATGAAAAATTCAGTTGATATCGGCTTGATGCTTCATCCATTCGATTTCGCATATGTGTAATAATACGAAGACCGAGTTGCTCAGCCTCTTCACTCTCGCCATGATGTTTGCCAATTAGTGCGGTTAGGCATTCCGCTAATCCAATAAATCCAACCGTTAACGTACCTTCCTTAATCACTTCAGCGATCGTATCATTCCAATCTAAATGTTCAGAGCCCTTCCATACATGTTGTCCCATTAGAAAAGGGAAGTTTTTCACACGTTTATTACCTTGTAGCTTCATACGATCCAATAATTGTTCGATTACTAGCTTGATCTGTTGATCTAATGCTTCAAAAAAATGTTGCAGCATCGGTTCAGCGTGAGAAATAATACCATGTTTAATTCCGAGTCGAGGGAGATTAATCGTTGTAAATGACAAGTTACCTCTTCCACTTACAATTTCTTCTCCATATACGTTTCCTAATACTCTTGTTCTGCATCCCATATAGGTTGCTTCTGTTTCTGGTCTACCAGCAACATAATGTTTAGCATTGAACGGAGCATCAAGAAAGCTAAAGTTAGGAAATAAGCGCTTCGCCGACACACGACAACTTAATTGAAATAAGTCATAGTTCGGATCACTAGCATTATAGTTAATTCCTTCTTTTACTTTGAAAATAAGAATTGGAAAGATAGGTGTCTCACCATTACCTAACCCTTTTTCAACCGAGCGAAGCAGATTCTCGGATACCATTCTACCTTCTGCAGATATGTCTGTCCCAAAATTCAAACTGGAAAATGGAACTTGTGCCCCGGCACGAGAATGCATCGTATTTAGATTATGTATAAAGGCTTCCATCGCTTGATATGTTTTACGATTTGTTTCGTTATAAGCTTCTTTATAAGCGAATTTTTGAATTTTAATCGCCATTGATTCATCAATTGAATACAATTGTATGAGTTGTTTTTGTTCGTATGCTTTATACTGTGCAATCATCTCAATTTGCAAAGTATGTTTACATTCTGACTCTATGTTCTGAACCCAATGGTTCATTAGTAATAATTGCTTCTCTTCAAAATCAAGAAGAAGTTGTAAACCTTGTCGTAAGAAATTTGTGTAACTTTTTTTGAATGTTTTTCTGACACCATCAGCTAGTCCATAGTCGAAAAATGGGATGCTTTGCCCACCGTGCTGATCATTTTGATTACTTTGAATAGCGATTGCAGCTAATGCTGCATAACTTATTATGTCGTTAGGTTCACGCAGAAACCCGTGACCAGTAGAAAAGCCATTGGCAAATAGTTTTTGTAAATCAATTTGACAACAAGTTAACGTACCCATATTCATAAAATCCATATCATGAATATGGATATCGCCATGATCGTGAGCATAAGCATGATGCGGTTGTAACACGTTAGTTTTACAAAAATATTTGGATACAACACTACCATATTGGAGCATAGTTCCCATTGCAGTGTTACCGTCAATATTGGCATTCTCTCGTTTACTATCTGTTGTCTCTGCATCTGAAAATGTAATTTCAGAAATAATATTCATCAATTTATTATCGGTATTAATCAAGTGAAGACCTCCCTAAATGGTACAAACAGCTCATAATCCATCATCAAAGTGTATGGGAAAGAGTGAATGAGACTAATCTTAAAAATATCAAAACACTATATGTAGTTGTTTGTTTGGATCATATACACTATATGTATTATATCTTATAATTTTTGAAAGTTAAGTCTAATTAGACTACAATAATGATGATTCGGTATTTAGACACATCGTATGTTCAAAAATAGTTAGTTGTAGAGAAATGTTCAAACATTTCATATAAATAAGTTAAGTATGTGAACATGAACTAAGGAGAGGATGAAAAAAGATGGAACAACCGATGATGGTCGCTAGAAATGGTGTCATTACTAGCATAAGAAAGATAGGGAAGTATAAGTCGATACAAATCGACGGAATAGGCGTGAACGGTGTCGTTCTCAATGTTGATGAGAACACAGTCATTCGGAACCAGGCAGGAGAAGTAATAGGGTTAGATGATTTGGCAGTTGGGATGGTTATTCATGTTCAACATAGTCTAGCAATGACAATGAGCTTACCACCTCAAACGTATGCTTATAGTATTACCGTTCAATCTTCATAGTAAGATATTAATCACAATAAATAGACCGCCATATTAAGTAATTATTAAAAGGGTTGGAAAAGTGAGAATTAGCACTCACCTTTCCAACCCTTTTATGAATAAAGGAATACCCTAGCATTCTTCATCTTTGTAGCCGATTGAGGCAAAACTTATACTTTAGGAATATATGAAACTTGATACTTAAATGTTCCAAAGTATGGTTCAGTAGGAGAAAATCCAGTTAATGCTATTTCGCGGATGTCATCATAAAGAAACGTAATGCTGTCGCCTGCTACAAGTGTAAATGTTCTACTTGGTCCACTATTGAAAATTAAGTTAACATTGAAGCCAATAGATCCAATGTTTACAAAAGATGCAGCTAGTGTTGATACAAAACTAGAATCAACAGAATATACAACATTGTTATTCGTATTACTAGTGTCTGATACGGCAATAGTATTTTCGAACGTTACAACGACAGGATCACGATGAATTGGATGTGGTGGGTAAGGTGGTGGACCAGGTGGTGGACCAGGTCTATACCCAGTTATACCCGGTCTATTCGATTTATACGGCATTCTATCATCACTTCCTTTCATTTGATAGTTTTATAGTATGTTTTTAGTAGAGTAGATGCTTGGACATATTAACTAGTTTTCATAAATATCGTTTAGCAGTCGTATGCGATAGTTCAAATAGTGGACGTTAATAACGACATTTTGCTATGTAGTGTATTAGACATCTTCTCGGTTCTTAAAGCATGCTTTTTGAACCTTTATTGGAAAATGGTATGATGTATATATAAAACATTAATAAACTCATATTTAGAGGTCAAATTATGATTAAGTAAGGAGTCATGTGACTTGGGTAATTTACATTTTAAAGAGACAGTAGAATTAACATTGAAGGTCATAGGTGGAAAATGGAAGCCTGTTATCCTTTGTCATTTGACAGAAGGTACACATCGATTCGGTGAATTAAAGCGAGAAATGCCTCAAATTACTCAGAAGATGTTAACGCAACAGCTACGTGAATTAGAAGAAGATTCAATTATAGAGCGTAAAATATATGTGCAAGTTCCTCCAAAAGTAGAATACTCCTTAACGGAGTACGGTTTAACGGTTAAACAACTGCTCAATGTATTATCGGAGTGGGGAGATAGTCATCTTAAGATGAAGACAGATTCCTCAAATGGTGAGTGAAAATCTACTTGATAGTTACCAAATGGGTACTACGTTACATAAAAGTGCGTACTTTTCAATCGGAACATTAAACTCTAATATTGGTGTTGCAGTATAAACCTAACTTTAGAGGAGTAGATTATATATGAAATTACAATTAGCGTTAGATCTTGTTGATATCCAAGGTGCCATTGAAGTAGTTAAGCAAGTAGAATCTTATGTTGATATTGTGGAGATTGGAACTCCAATTATAATCAATGAAGGCTTACATGCAGTCAAAGCCTTAAAAGAAGCTTTTCCTAACCTTTC
Organism: Candidatus Pristimantibacillus lignocellulolyticus; assembly: GCA_023639215.1. NCBI lineage: Bacteria > Bacillati > Bacillota > Bacilli > Caryophanales > Paenibacillaceae > Pristimantibacillus (SeqCode) > Pristimantibacillus lignocellulolyticus (SeqCode). Next base: position 1,326,709 of record CP097899.1, on the reverse strand, counting down.
AGTTCTTGCTGACTTGAAAGTTATGGATGCAGCAGGCTATGAAGTAATGAAAGCATCTGATGCAGGAGCCGACATCGTTACAATACTTGGTGTTGCAGAAGATGCAAGTATTCAAGGAGCTGTTGAAGAAGCGAAAAAACAAGGAAAACAGATTTTGGTCGATATGATTGCAGTGAAAAATTTAGCAGAGCGTGCAGCGCAAATAGATGCATTCGGCGTAGATTATATTTGTGTTCATACGGGGTATGATCTTCAAGCTGTTGGTAAAAATTCATTCGAAGATCTTCGTACGATTAAATCTGTAGTGAAAAACGCCAAAATTGCTGTAGCGGGTGGTATTAAGTTAGAAACATTACCTGAAGTCATTGCTGTTCAACCTGATCTTATCATTGTTGGTGGCGGAATTACGGGTCATGCAGATATTCAAGCAGCAGCAGCTCAAATGCAACAATTGATTAAACAAGGTTAGTAAACGATATGACGAATAACTATAGTATTGATACGATTATTACAGAACTTCAAGCAGCAGCTGATCAAGTGGTTGATGAGCAGTTAGAACAGTTAGCAGAGGTTATTATAGATTCTGGTCGTATTTTTGTAGCAGGTGCAGGTCGTTCTGGATTGATGATGAGAGCATTTGCGATGAGGTTAATGCATCTTGGGTTAGATGTGTACGTTGTTGGGGAGACGGTAACACGTAGTATTGACAAGGGCGATTTATTGCTAATTGGTACAGGCTCAGGAGAGACGAGATCGCTCATTCCAATGGCGGAAAAGGCAAGAAGTCTTGAAGCTAATGTAGCGACATTGACATTATCTTCGACTTCTACTATTGGAAGGCTAGCAGATCACATCGTTCAACTTCCTGGGGTACCGAAAAATCAGTTAGATCAAGAAGCGTCGACCATACAACCAATGGGCTCTTTATTTGAACAAGTATTATTGCTAGTATGCGATACTATTATTCTGAAATTAATGCATAAGCAAACGAGTAGTGGCAGAACAATGTACGGAAATCATGCAAATTTAGAATAAATAATTCAATAAAGAATTATAAAAAGTATAAGCTTCCTCTCTATGTTGGATGATAAATTTCCAATATGAAGAGGGAGTTTTTTTATACAAGTATATGTTGCAAATAAATATGTTGGTATCATTTGTGAACTAATTTGTGCAAAAGCAGAATATATATAAGATAAATTTAAATATAGTTAATTTATCCATAAAAGTTACCATTTGTTGGTTAATGTGATAATCTAATGTTACTAAGCAAAGAGTAATATTAGAGGCTAGTTGTTTGGATGGAACGTAATGCATACAATATGCAATCGATGTTGTTCACAAAAAGAATGAGGTGATGACAATGGTAGTCGTTGGTATTTTACTTGGTGTTATTGTAATTGTTGGTATTTTCTTAATCGCTACATACAATGGTCTAGTGAGTAGACGGAACCGAATTAAAGAAGCTTTAGTTGCTATCGATGTTTATTTGCAAAATCGTTATGATGCTTTGACGCAAATAGCTGAAGTAGTCGTTTCTTATGCGACACATGAACGTGAAACACTTGCCGAGGTTACTAGTCTACGCGCAGGGTTACAAAATCAGCCACCATCAGCAGAGAAAATAAAGCAGTATGAGGAAGTGGATAGAGCACTTTCTTCGATTAATTTTCAAGCAGAAGCTTATCCTGAAATTAAAGCAAACGAAAATTATTTGCACTTACAACGAACAATTAATGAGCTAGAGGAGAAGTTATCTGCTAGTCGTCGCAGCTATAATTCCAATGTAGCGGGTTATAATACAGCAATTCAATCTATTCCGACGAATATAGTAGCTGGGATGTTTGGCTTCCGTGAAGAAAGCCTACTAGAAATTGCGCAAGAGAAGAAAGCTGAAGTTAATTTAAGAAATATATTAGGGAGGTAACAACAATGTTACCAACTTACGGAGAAGTTAATGCACGACTTACTGTACCACTTGAAGAGTTAGATCATATTCGAGAGCTTGCTGCTCAGAAGCTATCGAAGTATTACAAAATACTATGGATTCTGTTCTTTATTAATGTGATTAGTACGATTATTAGTTTAAGTTATCATTCCTATTATTTTATTATTGGTTGGATTATATTAATAATAATAGCGAGTATGGCCTACCTAGCGAAGCAAAAAAGTGCCGATCAATATCGAACGCTGTATAAGTCGGATGTTGTTGCACCCTTTGCATCGAAAATGGTAGAACTATGTGCAACACTCTCAGATAGTGAAAAACATATTTATTATTGTAACTATTATCCTCAGGATCGTATGGACGACCGCTGGATACAAAGCTGTAAATTATTTGATTTCACCATTGATAAAACAACGGGCGAAGATTTGCTTATAGGGCAGTTAGGCTTAACTGAATTTCGGTTTTCAGAGTTAACATTAATTGAAATTACTGAAACAACGGATTCGAAAGGGAATAGATCAACGACAGAGGAAACTAGATTTTCAGGAGTATTGTTCGTTGCTGATTTCAAAAAGGATTTCTCAGGAATTACAATATTACAGTCGCGGAATGTTGTTCCACCAGGTAGTGGATTGTTCAAAAAAATGTTTGGTTCGTTTAAGAAATATTCAATGGTAGGTTCTAGTAGAGCGGCGAAAATTGCGATTGAACTGGAAAGTGAACAATTTAATGCACATTTTAACGTGCGAACTTCTAATGATATTGAGGCAAGATATTTATTGTCTCCGAATTTGATGGAGCAAATATTAGAATTCAAAAAATCTCATAGTGAACAAATTGATATATCGTTTGTTGATTCATATATGTGCATTGCGATAGCCTCTGACTCTAATTATTTTGAAGAACCGATGCATAAGACCAATGTCGCAGGGTATAGGATGAAGGCAGTTTACGAAGATTTGAAATTTTTCTTTGGTCTTATCGAAGAATTTGATCTAAATACACGTATTTGGAGTAAGTATTAAGCAGTCATAAACACCAGTTTCGGCAGTGGGAGTGTGAATATCAACCCCAATGACGATAGCTGGTGTTTTCTTTATAAATGGATGCGGTCACTCGATTGAGGTGTTAACATGTAATGCTTTTTGTAAAGCGAGCAGTATAAATTCATCGACAAACATAAATACTGACAATTATACTAAGATTATAATTAGTTAAAGGGGCGATATTGATGATTTCCAAATTAGGACAAGTAATGATTTATGTTAATGATCAAGATGAATCGGTTAAGTTTTGGACGGAGCAGGTTGGTTTTGTAGTTGTTTCAGAAGCTGATAATGGTCAAGGTATGAAATGGATTGAAATTGCCCCGTCCTTACAAGCAGGTACAAGTCTTGTGCTACATAACAAAGCATTAGTTGCGGAAATGCAACCAGATATGAATCTTGGTACGCCATCATTAATGTTCTTCGCGAGTGAATTGGAGCAATTATATACAAGCTTTAAGGAAAAAGGAATTACGGTCGGAGACTTAGTTACAATGCCAGGTGGGAAAGTGTTTAACTTTGCCGATAAAGAAAATAATTATTTTGCGATAATGGAACAACAATAAAGTAAAGGAGCTAACGAATGTAGTGTAAAACTACATTCGTTAGCTCCTTTGTTTTTCGTATTATAGGATGACACCATCACGCATTGTAATGATACGATCTGCGAAAGGTAGCATTTCTTCATCATGTGTAACGAGTAGTGTTGCAATGTTAAGCTTTTTCGTAATCGATTGAAGAAGAGTCATAACATCCTTCGAACGACTAGAATCTAAGCTTGCAGTCGGTTCATCTGCGAACAATATTTTTGGTTGATGAATGATTGCTCGAGCAATCGCGACACGTTGTTTCTCTCCTCCAGATAAGGAAGATGGATAAGCGTGCTGACGATGTTCCATCCCGACAAGCTGTAGCATTTTGCTAACTGTTTTTTTGCGATCTTGCTTACTAAGCTTGTTTTCGGCTACATCAAGCATTAATAATAACTGATCTTCAACCGTAAGAAACGGTACGAGATGCGCTGATTGAAACACAAAGCCGAACTGCGAGGCACGTAGTTGTCGAATACCCTCTTGTGACATCGTTGTGAGATCCTTGCCCTGAAACATAATCTGTCCACTAGATGCGCTTTGTAGACCAGCAGCAATCGTTAGCAAAGTACTTTTCCCAGATCCAGAAGCTCCGACAAGAGCTGTAACCTCACCACTATTTACTTCGAGATTGATACCTTTTAATATTTGTTCACTCACTTCACCATTGGAAAATGTTTTCGTTAGCTTCGATATCGTTAGTGTAGTCATATTACATCTCTCCTTGCTGAATAGCTTGTAGTGGCTCAACTTTTTTAATCTGAATACCAGATATTGTTGCACCAATAAAACCAATAATAAGGAATAGTATTGATAACATAATCGTTGCCCCGATAGTCAAGTGGAACGGCATACCTGCAGGAGCTACTGCATTGAATAGTTGACTGGCACTAATCGATATTATAAGTGCAATCACGGTTACAAAAATCATTTGCGCCCACATCATACGGAATAATGTGCTTGTCTTCACGCCAATCGCTTTCAGTATTCCGTACAATCCGATTTTTTGAACGTTCATCATATAGAAGAAGATCGCGAACAGTAATCCGCTAATTGCGATCAAGAACCATATAATCATATTTAACGTCATTTGCTCAGCCTTATAGCTAGCTAATGTATTCAAAAACGCGCTGTTAGAGAAAGATACCATTCCCTCAATAACTGGCTCTTCATCTCCTGGAATAAATATCATTTGCAAAGAATTTGTACGATACATTTCCTTATAATTTTGTTCGTGGATAAAGGCAACATCAGCATGGCTGAACTTTTGTTCATCTGCAAAGGTAACAACTGAAAATTGTCCACTAAATTGTTCGTTAGTAAGTTTCGCATTTAATGTAATTCCATCTTCTTGTACATCAGAATTTAATATGATTTCCCCTTCTTGAACAGTTGGGAATAGATCAGACTCCGTAGCTGCAACGAAAGCAACACCGTGTTGTTTATCGTTCTCATCATTTACAAAACCCATTTGAATCGATAACGCGAATGCTTCTGGATACTGACTTAATAGTTCTTCTTGTCGCTCACTATCTATTTTAGATAAATTATAAGTGTCGTTCGCATCGCTGTTCATATAAAAATGTCCTTGAGGCATACTTTTAACAAGTGCTGAATTATCTTGTGATAAGCCATTTGCTAACCCTGAAATAATAAACGTCAAAAAACTAATAAGAAAAATGATTGAACCAACAATAACAAATTTTGCTTTGCTCTTCTTAATTTCTTTCCAAGCCATGTTCATATTTATTCATCCCTTTCTTGATTACATCTTTATATTAAGGATGCAATATGAACGCAGTATGAACAGACGTTGACGAAATTAAGTACGATTTATGATGGATGCCTGCGGTTAACGGTGATAGAGGAGAGGTGCATGTAGAGTTATGGTTTGCTTGATATATATCAGCAAACAGAAAAATAGCTACCTCTATATAATGCACAGAGGTAGCCTAGTGTATTTCGTCAGACCTACATTTTTTCTTGCTTAATTAGTAAAGTAAGTGCAATTGTACTCTTAATAAGACCCACGAATATGAGCATGAACGTTTTCTTTGTACCATTGCTCTAAGCGAGCCATATCTTCTTGTGTGAATGAAGGAACATCTAGCGCACCAAGGTTATCTAGTACTTGCTGAGAATTTTTAAATCCAGGAATAACCGTGCTTACTGCTTCGTGATCTAGTATCCAGCGTAATGCAGCGCGTGTCATATTATCTTTACCATCGGCAATCCAAGCTAGCTCACGACTAAGTTCTTGACCTTTCGCAAGGGGAAGTCCAGCGAATGTTTCACCAACATTGAAAGCTTCTCCATTACTATTATAGTTACGATGGTCACTCGACTCGAAAGAAGCTTGCTGATTGAATTTACCTGTAAGTAAACCACTAGCTAGCGGTACTCGAGCAAGAATTCCTACACCTTTTTCCTGGGCAACAGGTAGCAATTGTTGTGATACTTTCTGACGGAACAGGTTGAAGATTACTTGCAAAGCACTAACATTCGATTGTTCCATGCAAAATAATCCTTCTTCTACACTTTCAACGCTAACGCCGTAATAGCGAATCTTACCTTCATCCTTTAACTTATCAAGTACTTCAAATACTAATCCTTGCTTTAATATATCGAATGAAGGACAGTGAATTTGATACAAGTCAATTTGCTCACGCTTTAGCCGCTGTAAGCTTGCTTCGCAATAGGCACGAACCGCTTCCTCTGTATAGTTGGCGGGATCATTAATATTGCCTTTGCGACAAAATTTTGTAGCGATATAGATTTCTGATTCCCTACCTGCTGTAGCTTTGGCTAGCAGTTCTTCACTATGTCCATTACCGTATACATCGGCTGTATCGAAGAAGTTAACACCTTGCTCCATAGCGGTATGTAACGCTTGTAAAGAGACTTCATCCGAGACTGTCCCCCAGTCCCCTCCAATTCCCCATGTACCAAAGCTAACTTCGCTTATACGTAAGTCTGTTTTACCTAATTGTCTATATTTCAATGTCACTAACTCCTTTCAAAAGTAGGATATTATATTAAGATGTTCATGCTGCAATAAGTCATGACGATACATTGAAAAATAAGTATCAATAGAAGTATAAAACCATTCCAATAGAAATGGAATGGTCTTATGTTAGTCTTGTTCTACAATGTTTTTTAAAGCTAATAAGCGATTATCCCAATAGACCTCAAAGAATGAAAGCCAATCTTGTATTTGAACTAACGGTGCGGCCTCCAATCGATAACGTGTTTCACGCCCAAGCTTTCGCTTACTTACAAGCCCTGCATCATTCAGGACGTATAAATGTTTATTGACAGCAGTACGGGAAATAGGGAAATGAGTAGTAATCGCAGTAATCGGCAATTCACCATTTGCAAGTAGTACAAGCATTGTTCTTCGGGTGGGGTCAGAAATTGCTTGGAATACATCTTGCTTTAGTACTGGAGCGGTCATTTATGATTGCTCCACAATTGAAGGTAACTTGTCCTGTACGATACTGTCCCAACCACCGTTCATAATACTATGAATAATGGAATGTGGTTGACCAAATTCGGTCATCGTATTAGCATCCCAGCCAGAATGGATCAATGTGAATTCAGTCGTTGTATCAGATAATTGCTTCAATTGAAATTCTAAATGCCAATCTTTGCCCCAGTCAAATCCAAGACGATAAGGTGGTTCAATATCGGTGACGATACAAGGTGAATCTCCAAATTGAGCGGCATGTAGGATAAACTGTTTTCCGACAACGGCTACAAAAGTGTTAGGCATCCACCAACTTGCAATACCTTCTGATGTGGCAACGGTTTTCCATACCTTATCAATAGGTGCTTGTAGCACAATTGTTTTACGTATATCTTGTAAAGTTTCTTCAGTATTCATAATTATCCTCCTTTAAGTAACACCTTAAGGTGTTATGTTATCGTATCATGAAAATCTATACGCGGCAAATGATTATATTGTTGTTGTTTTTGAACACTGCAAATCGATCCATACTATTTTGACATACTGTAAAATAGTATGGACGCAATAGTATGTTAATATCCAGCGATAAAATGGAGTTTGATATTATCCAAGATGTATCCTCCTGTTGACTTTAGATGTATAGTGAAGTATTATATTTTTGGAGTTAGTAATTTAGTAAATTAGTAAATTACTAAATTGAACAATTCGAATCCCAGGAGGATTAACAATGAAAATTCCAACAACGTTAAAACATAAACCGGTAATTGTTTGCGAAAATTATGAGAATGTAGATGGAAAATATGCTTACAATAGTGATGCAAAAGGAATCTCACTTGGATTGGCACAGTGGAATGATCGCGGGAAACTCGATATTTCTGCAAAAGTGTGGAGACATACGGGAGGTAAGTGGTCGAGACAATCAGAAGAACTACCTTTACATCGTGTAATCGATCTTGCGATTATGGTGTGCCAATCGAAATTACATTTTCAAGAAGCATATCGTTATGAGAAACTGTATAATCCAGAAAATCCTGTCATCGAACGTGTGGGATTACAAGGTGATGCGATGACCATTGGTGTATGCGATAATAATGAGAGAATAGACGAAGACATTAAGCTATTCAATCAAGTATTAAGTGAAGATGGTGAATTAATCGGAGAAAGATTAAGTACATTATCACGTATGCTTAAGGAACTGGGCTACTAATATAATTAAGCGTGGTTCGCGATAAAGAAGGGAATAATATTTTGTAGGGCATTATTTCCAAGAGGTGACTAGATGACTATGTACAGGAAGGATCAATCGTAGGTTGAACTAAAAAAGGGAACTATGCGATATAAGCATAGTTCCCTTCTTGATTTACGTGTATAACTTACAATTATACACGTAAATCGAACGTGCTATTGTTAAGTATATTATTCGCAGATGTTGTTGAAGTTGAGTTGCTATTAACTTCTTGAGAAGCCTTAGCACGCTCCGCTTCAGCCTTAGCAGCATTTGCTTGTTTTTGCTGAATTTGTAGCTGAATCATCTGAATTTGTTGTTGAATTAGTTGAATCTTCATTTGTTTTGTTTTTTCATCATCATCACTCTTTTGAACTTCTTGTAATTGCTTCATAAGTTTAACCAATTGTTTTTCAAGACTTGAGGTGCTGTTATCAGATGTTGATACGGCAAAAGAACTACCTCCTGAAATTGATGAAATCCCCATACGAGTCACTTCCTTAATTATTTGTATACAGACATTGAGTTCATAGATTATATATAATAGTAATTTTTTGGAATATGTTCTATATGTACTATTATAAAGCTACTCAACAATATAAGCACTAAAAATTAGCTGAAAGTATTAACGTAACAAAACAATTAGCCATCTCTCACGACACAAGCCCATTTAGAATAAGATAGAAAAAAAGTTAGAGGATGATTGATAATGTCAGAGATGTTTCCGTTATGCATTCAGACAAATATCGTATCCAATGGGCCAGAAAAAATCGTCTCTTATCCCGAAGTTGTTGGAGTAACTAATAAAGAGTGGCAACAAGAAGTGAATAACAGATTGGCAGAACAGACGCAGCAACTTATTCATATGCTAATTGGTGATTCTCCTGAAACGTTAAGCATTATGATGGGGTCTTATGAAGTGAAAAATAATCAGCGTAATATATTGAGCATTACGCAATCTAATTCGGCGTATCATGCTCATGCCGCGCATGGTATGCGGTATTTGAAGTCGATGACGTTCGATATGGGGAAAGAAAAGCAGTATGTACTTTCTGAATTATTTATAGCCGGTAGTGATTATGTAAGCCGATTATCTAAGTTAGTTGCCGATCAAATTAAGCAACGTGGCATTGAGACATTTGAGCCATTTACTACAATTGATCCTGAACAGTCATTCTATATTGCTGATAAAACATTAGTGCTCTACTATCAATTATATGACATTACACCTTATGTATTTGGCTTTCCAATATTTCCGATATCCGTCTATGATATTGCAGATATCGTCGTTGATGATGGTCCATTAGGTGTTATGGCAGTTAATGATTAATTTACAAAAAATACCCTATAGGTAGACTATTTATATGTCTACTCTATAGGGTATAGTTAATTATTTAGTGATCTTACTTATAGACAAGCTCAGATTCAAAATATTCTTCAAGAGTAATACCTTTACTCATAATAGTTTGAGCCTTTGATTTACCTACATATCGAAGATGCCATGGTTCGTATTTATAACCAGTAATAGATTCTTTTCCTTCAGGGTATCTTATAATAAATCCATATTCTGCAACATTATCTTGTAGCCATTTTGCTTCTTTAGTACCCCCAAAGCAATCCTGTGCAGCACATTTCCCATCCCCTCCTGTAACATCAATCGCAAGCCCTGTTTCATGCTCACTTGTTCCAGGTAATGCACTGTATGTGATTGCCTTATCATAACCATCTCTTTTTACATAAGAATTAAATAGGGCAGTTTGTGTAGTATGTGATCTGTATGCAGACACACCGAGAAGATTTACTCCTTGCTTCTTGGCAGCCTTAAATAATTCCCCAATTGCTGTAGATGCTTCACTTCGCATCTTTTTCTTTTCTGTCTTTTCCTTAAAAGTAAACGGTATTGATGTATATACTAAATCTTTTGGTACATAATTTTCTGGGAGCTTATTTTGTTTATTGACTAGAACTGGAATACTTTCAGGCTTTGCAATAACCTGAATGGCATCAGAAGACGTGTTCGATACCTTTACATACTGGCTACTGACATAACCTATCTGTCCTTTGAAGCTAACCTTAAGCCAACCATTCTTAGCTTTCTCAGTAACCGCTAGCTGTGTACCCTTTGTAACGGTTGTTATAATTTTATTGGTGGTAGAGGGACCTTTACGAATATTCAAGTTAGCAGTTGCTGTATAGGTTACTTTACCTGTAGTTGCCTTACTAGAGTTCGATGAAGAATTTGATACTTTTACATATTGACTACTGGCATAACCTATTTGCCCTTTGAAATTTACTTTTATCCATCCATCCTTGGCTTTTTCAGTAACTGTTAGCTGTGTACCCTTTGTAACGGTTGTTATAATTTTATTGGCAGTAGAGGGACCTTTACGAATATTCAAGTTGGCAGTTGCTGTATAGGTCACAGTATCTGCATTAGCTATATTTGATTCCGATCCCTTAATAGTTACATTGTTAATAACGAATAAACCTATAAATAAAATAGTGAAAGTAAATAATATTAATACTATCTTTTTATTAAGCATTGTTTTATTAAATTTTATCATTTATAACACCTCGATATGATTATATTCTAATGAATTAATAATTGTTACTGGAAGTAGTATCCTCTACTGAATTCTACATGCAAACTCGCATAGGAGTTTCAACAATCGTCAACAAATTAGTTTCATATCATCGTCGATTTAGTACATGACCGCCCTTACTTCTTCCTTTTGCCTTAATGTTATTGTATAAATTAGACGCAGTGGATAAAGGAATAGTTGCAATTTCTTATTGATTAGAAGTATGTAGATACTCTAAAAATAAAAACGGCTCCTGTGCATTCAATGCAAGCAGAGCCGTTTAATAATACATTATGTTTTACAATGAGTGTAATGTTAATCAGATATGCATGTTAGCGAATATATTGATCACTAACAAGTACATCTTGAAGAATTTCACTTGGAATTTCGAAAGTTGGATTTCCCATATATCCTGGTGCTACCTCATATTTATCAAAAGCAACTACTAACTTGCCTTCTTCGGTAATATAAAAGCTTTGCTCGGGATCGATCCTAATGAACTCACCAAACAAATCTTCATCAGCAATCCCAGCGCCAGAAACCCAATAATAGATATCATTATTCGTATCGATCATTTGTTGTCTCATCTGTTCTTTTATGTTCTCTGAAATAATCTGAACGTATTGGTCATTTTTGAACAAACTAGGAAGTGTCAATAATAGTTCCTTCTGTTTGTCAATCGTATCATATTTAATAACAGTTGAAGATGATCCAACCGTTTCTACTGTATACCGACTTATAGTCAGTAATTGCTCAGTATCAGTAATAATCTCATATCCGCTATCAACACCGAGATGACCTCCACCTTCAATAGCCTCCATATCTTTCATGTCATTCATAAACTGATCGTAAAGAGCTTCGGCCTCTTGTTTGTATTTCTCGTTCAGAGTAGCAGTGATTTTATCAGACCCGCTATTTTCAATCTCTGGAACAGTAATATTAGCAGAGTATTTATCTTTATCCACCGTATAAGTTTTCCAAGTTAGCACGCTCACAACATTACCTAGTACAGGAATATCTGATAAAGATTTGGCCATAACTGGACTTACATTAAGACAAGCAGTGAATAATACTGCAGCGGCCACCGAGCCAAATCCCCATCTGCGTCCATAGTGTTTTTTGCGCCTATGCTTAGAGATACTTGAACGAACCATATCATCTAATTGCTCGGGGATTTGTACGGAAGTATATTCTTTTTCTAATTGTTCTAATCGTTTATCCATTACAACTCGCTCCTTCTTCGTCTTGCATTTCTATTTTAAGAATTTTCAATGCTTTATATAGCCTGGCTTTGACTGTGTTTATATTGTTATTAAGTACATGGGCTATATCTTCAATTTTCATATCTTCAAAAAATCGTAATATGATGACCTCACGATATATGGTTGGTAGTTGATGAAGTGCGACCTGCAAGTCTAGATCAGTGTAAGTATCCATTTGCGCTGTCATCATCGTTTCCAATACTTGATCTTCAACAACGGAAGTTCTCTTATGTTTACGTAAGAAATCGATAGATGTCCGAACAACGATTTGATAAAACCAGCTTTTCATTTGAGGTTCGCCGTGCAGACTGTCAAGATGTTCTAACGCTTTGCGAATACTATCTTGGACAATGTCGAGCGCATCTTGTTCATTATGTGTATAGCTATACGCAAGAAGATAAAATCGATTTTTATTATTCATAATGTAATCGATTAATCTTCTCTCCAAATTTGGCTTCATTGTAGGATCCTTCTTTCAAGTAATAAATACGTATATATTATAGACGCCTTAAGCATGAGAAAAAGTTGAAGGATCTCAAAAAAAGTTTCCTATTCTATGTCGAATAATTCTCTTGCAACACTACATTATTAAAGTCTAACTTTATAAGTGTTTACCATTTGTTATAGTAGCTACTCATACAGATCAGAAAAATTATGGAAAATAAATAACTCTTAATCACAATAATTAGCTTGAAATTTAAGTAGTGTGGTTTAAAATGAAAGGAATACGTTATTTTGGAGGAGAACATATTATGTTGGATGTTGTTGTACGTAATAATGTGAAGATGATAGGAGGAGGGGAACAAGTAATTATACTTGCTCATGGATTTGGCTGTGACCAAAATATGTGGCAATATATTACCCCTAGTCTTGCAAAGAAATATAGACTTGTTCTATTTGATTATGTGGGTTCCGGCCAATCGGATTTGAGTGCGTATACAGCAGAACGCTATAGTTCTCTTAACGGATATAAGCAGGATCTGCTAGAGATTATCGATGATGCTCAATTAAAAAATGTTATATTTATTGGTCATTCAATTAGTTCTATGATTGGTATGCTAGCTGCCATAGAGCGCCCTGAATTGTTCCAAAAGCTGATTATGATAGGTCCATCCCCATGTTATTTGAATGATGAGAATGGTTACTATGGTGGATTTGAGCGAAGTGATATTTTGGAACTGCTTGAGATGATGGAGATGAATTTCTCGGGATGGGCAAGCTTCATGGCTCCCATGGCTATGAATAATTTGGATCAGCCACAATTTTCGCAACAGTTAGAGCAAAGCTTTGCGAGCAGCAATCCTGTTATAGCAAGACAATTTGCAGAAGTAACATTCTTCTCGGATTATCGAACGGAACTAGCGAAATGTTCAACGCCTACTTTAATTATGCAATGTGCAGAGGATAGTGTGGTTCCGAAGGCAGTAGGTCATTATTTGCATAAAAATCTAGCCAATAGTGAGCTATGTTTAATGGAAGCAAAGGGACATTATCCTCATATAAGCCACCCTACAGAAACACTTACGACCATTACACAATATCTTGAAGTAATATAGTTTGTAATGACGTAATGAAAGGGATTAAGAAATGGATGATCGGTTACTAAATGCTCCTTGCGGATATCTTTCCATTACGCATGAGGGCAAGATAATTTCTGTGAATAATACTTTTCTCAAGCAAATGGGATATAGCGAACATAGTTTGCTTAATCAGCATATCGAAGGATTAATGTCCACCGCCAATAAGCTTATTTTTCATTCGTATTTCTATCCGTTTATTAATTTGCACGGACATGTCAATGAATTAATTATTAGTTTGAAAAATAGCGAAGGTATTGCTGTTGCATGTTTGATAAATGGTAAAAGGCTACTTGTTGATGATGTAGAAGTTTTTGATCTTATTATTGTTCAAATGGGTCAAAGGATGAATTATGAGCAAGAACTTCGCACAGCGAAAATTCAAATTGAAGAAGCTTATTGGCAAAAAGATCGAGCGTTAGAAGAACTTACGAAACTGAATAATGAGATCGAACAGAAACAAGAAGAACTTATCATGATTAATGAATCTTTAATCGAACTATCTGTAACGGATAAATTAACAGGATTGAAAAATAGACGATACTTCCAAGAAAAATTAGAAGATCAAATGTTCAATTATACACGTAAAGAAAAACCATTTTCTTTATGTATGATTGATATCGATCACTTTAAACAAGTGAATGACACCTATGGTCATCAAGTGGGTGATGAAGTACTTGAACAACTTGCCTTTATCTTGCGGAAATTTGCAAGAACAGACGATGTTCCAGCTAGGTATGGTGGTGAGGAATTTGTACTACTGATGCCTAAGACTGATATTGCCGAGTCTAAAATTATGGCGGAACAATTACGTCAACTTATCGAGGATGCTTCATGGGTAACAGGTCGTATTACCGTGAGCATAGGTATATCAACCTTCTATGAAGATGAAACTTCAGCGGGGTTAATGAAGAAAGCGGACCAAGCCTTATACAGGTCTAAGGAGAGCGGTCGAAATCGAGTAACGCATATCGCAGATGAGTCATATATTGTTTAACTTATCTGATCTATTTAAATAAATGATAAATTAAAAGTCTCTCGTACGATAATCATCGTACAGAGACTTTTTTGTTGCACAAATTTCAAAAAAATTAAATTTATATGATGAAATTACAAATATCTAATCAAAGAGCTATTTTAGCCAAACGATGTTGCATCAAAAATAATGTAAGCGCTGTTACAATATTGTAAACGGATACACCATATCGGTGTTCCTAGTCTACAGAGGCAGGAGAGATATTGATATGCATGAAAAGGGAATAAAAAGACTAGGTAGCCAGTTTTTCTTTATGAGTCCCGCATTACTCATTTTTGCAGGAATCATTATTATTCCAATCTTAATGAGTATGTACTATAGCTTGTTTCAGTGGGATGGAGTTTCTGCGAAAATTTTCACAGAACTGGATAACTACACACGTTTGCTAAATGACCCAATTCTTTGGATCTCATTAAAAAACTCAGTATATCTTACACTTGGCGCATTAGCTGTCCAATTACCGCTTGGTTTATTTTTTGCCATTGTATTAAGTTACAAATTAAGAGGATCAAATTTCCTGAAGTCCATCTACTTTACACCGGTAATGCTATCTACAGCGGTATTAGGTATATTATGGGGGCAAATATATGATCCAAACTTTGGCTTACTGAATAATTTGCTCATGAATCTTGGACTGTCTGAGTGGACACATACTTGGTTAGGTGAGGAAGCAACTGCACTGGGTTCAGTTATTGCAGTAGTTGCATGGCAATTTATCGGATTCTACATCATCGTATATTATGGAGCACTACAAGGTATATCCGAAGAAGTTATGGAAGCTGCAAGAGTTGAAGGTGCAAGTGAATTAAGGATTATTTTCAACATTCAAATTCCACTAATTTGGCCTACGATTACGTTCACCGTATTGAACTGTGTCATTAATTCATTGAAGTACTTTGATCTAATCTATATTATGACTGGCGGTGGTCCTAATAATTCTAGTGAAGTACTTGCCAGTTACATGATGAAAAATGCTTTCCGTCTTATGGACTTTGGTTATGGAAGTGCTATTTCTACCTTCTTACTCCTATTCGGTTTAGTATTAGCTTACCTTATCTCTAAGGGATTGGGACAAGGAACGAAGAAATTTCAATAGGGAGATGAATACATGAATTCAGTTGTTAAAGCGCAGACAAATCACCCGAGTGTAGCAAAAGCTAAAAAAAGTAAGCTTTCAAGAGGTATTGGCAAAGCTGTATTATATATTATCCTGCTTGTCCATTTGATCTTTACAGCTTATCCCTTTGTTTGGATGATGATTTCATCGTTCAAATCCAATAAAGAATATTTTGAAAATCCTTGGGGTTTACCTTCTGTATGGAAGTTTAGTAATTACTTAGATGCTTGGAATCAAGGGATCAGCAAATATTTATTCAATAGTGTCTACATTACGTTCTTTTCAGTTGTCGGCTTACTATTAGTGGCTACTCTTATTGGATTCTACTTATCGGTACGCCCTTTCAAAGGATCGAAAGTATTGCTAGGTGCCTTTTTCTTAGGGATGTTAATTCCGGTTCATAGTACATTAATCCCGTTATTTACACTTGCCAATAAGGTTGGTGCATACGATACATTTTGGTCATTATTCTTCCCGTATATTGCCTTTAATTTACCGGTAGCAATCTTTCTAATTCATGGATTTTTCCGAGGGATACCGAAGGAATTGGAAGAGGCAGCAATCGTCGACGGTTGCAACATATACCAAACCTTCTTTAGAGTATATTTTCCGTTAGCTAAGCCTATTCTGGCTACAGTAACGATTCTGTCCTTCTTCAATATTATGAATGATTTTGTATTCCCATTGATTATGGTTTCACAGGATTCACTTAAAACGTTACCACTTGGATTAATGAGTTTCAAAGGTAACTTTAGTGCGGACTATTCATTAATTAGTGCAGCACTTGTAATTACAACAGCGCCTATTATCATTTTATATATGTTCTTGCAAAAATATATTCAAAACGGTGTAGTTGCCGGTTCAGTTAAAGGATAGAGAAAAAGCAACTGACTGACATATTTATGAACAACTATAGATGAAAATAGGAAATCTAACACAAAAGGGGATTTATACAATGAAGAAAAGTTTAGTCTTAGTTATGGTTATGATCATGCTAGTCGTTGCAGGATGTTCGAGTAACAATGCTGGAAACAGTGGCAAGTCTGATAATGTGACTACCCTAACGATGTGGAGTATGGAATCCAGAAATAAAAGTACGATTGAAGCTTCTATTGAAGAATTTAACAAAGCCAATGCTGATATTAAGATAAAAGCAGAGTTCTTTGAAGATGAAGCACTAAAAACAAAAATGAAAGTTGCTATTGCAGGTAACCAATTGCCAGACCTAATTACGTACTGGAGTGGTGAAACATTTGATACTTTAGTAGCTAATAATATGCTTGGCGATATTACGGAGCAATTAAATGCTGATGCTGCATTCAAAGAGGATGTACTAAGTGGTGGTCTAGAAACATTTGCTTATGATGATAAAAACTATGGTATTCCAGTACTATTCAGTGGTGTATCCCTTTGGTACAATAAACAAATATTCGCAGACAATAACTTAACACCTCCAACAACATTTGACGAGCTTCTAACGGTTGTTGATGCATTGAATGGAAACGATATCATTCCAATTGCTGTATCTGGTAAAGATCGTTGGCCGGTATTGCACTGGTATTCATATCTTGCAGAACGTATTGGTGGAACAGAGCCATTTGAGTTAGCTAAGAGTGGTGAAGCTGATTTCACTCAACAAAGCTTTGTACAAGCTGGAGAACTTTTGAAAGAACTTGCAATTGATCATAAAGGTTTCGTTAATGGATTTTTAGGACTAGATTATGCAGCTGCAGAAACACTATTTACAACTGGTCGCGCTGCAATGTACTTGCAAGGTGAATGGGCAATGGATGCTTTCCTAAATGATGAAATTTCTAAAGATATTGGTTTCGTAACATTCCCAACAGTTGAGGGTGGAAAAGGCAGCACTAATGTGTACCACGGTGGTTTTGGTGTAGGTATGGCGGTTTCTGCTAAAGCGAATCAAGATGCAGCATACAAAGCTATTCGATTCTTAACAGATTCTGCACAGCGTAAAGAAATCAATGAAGGTGCAAACATTAGTCCCATGAAAACAGCAGGACTAGAAGAAGCAAATATGCATCCACTATCCTTTGAATATGATACTGCTATTAGTGAACAACTTAAAGGCTTCTTCAGTTACTATGACCAAGCATTAGATGCGAAACGTGCGGATCAATTCCTTAACGTTGTCGGAGCTATCGTAAGTGATGCAAATTCTAATGTAGCCGAAGAACTTGCAAAAGTTCAAAAATAATGAGAGCTAATCGGGAGGACTAGACGATGTCATTCATACAAAATCCAATACTTCGGGGTTTCAACCCCGATCCTTCCATCATTCGCGTAGAAGACGATTACTATATCGCTACTTCGACGTTTGAATGGTTCCCAGGTGTACAGATTCATCATTCAAAGGATTTGAAAAATTGGAGCTTGCTAACGCATCCACTGCAGCGACTAAGTCAGTTGAATATGATTGGAAACCCAGATTCCGGTGGGGTATGGGCACCTTGCTTGAGCTATAGTAATGGCACGTATTATTTGGTTTATACCGATGTGAAAAGTCATATGGGTCAATTCAAGGATACACATAACTACTTAGTTACCGCAGAGCATATATGTGGTCCTTGGTCCGAACCTATTCATCTAAATAGTAGTGGATTCGATCCTTCCATGTTCCATGATCAAGACGGGACCAAATGGATTGTTAACTTAAAATGGGATCATCGAAAAGGGAAAAATCCTTTTGGTGGTATCATTATTCAACAATATGATGAAGAGCAACAAAAGCTAATTGGTGATATTCATTGTATTTATGATGGGACATCGTTAGGCTTAACAGAAGGTCCGCATATTTATCAACATGAAGGCTATTATTATTTGTTAGTTGCGGAAGGTGGTACACGTTTTGGACACGCAGAGACAGTCGCACGATCTCGTACATTGCTAGGGCAATATGAGACTGATCCAAGTGGACCTATTGTTACATCACGAGATAAACCACACCTTCCTTTGCAAAAAGCTGGTCATGCAAGTTTAGTTGTAACTCAGCAAGGACAGTGGTATATGGTTCATCTATGTGGTAGACCAACTACTGCTTCTAATAGCTGTATTCTAGGAAGAGAG
The DNA here is from genome assembly GCA_023639215.1 of Candidatus Pristimantibacillus lignocellulolyticus. Taxonomy (NCBI): domain Bacteria; kingdom Bacillati; phylum Bacillota; class Bacilli; order Caryophanales; family Paenibacillaceae; genus Pristimantibacillus (SeqCode); species Pristimantibacillus lignocellulolyticus (SeqCode). Next base: position 1,307,773 of record CP097899.1, on the reverse strand, counting down.
ACGGCCATTCAGCCAGTGGAGTGGAATGATGCAGGTTGGTTACAACTAAGCCACGGTCATAATGGTCCTGAAGTGTTAGTACCAGCGCCACAACTAGCGGAAATTGCAGATGTGCCTGCACGTACAGAGTGGATTGAGCATTTTGATGAAGATAAGCTATCTATTGATTTTAGTACGTTAAGAGAGCCAATGAACGAACAATGGGCTTCACTGAAAGCTCGCCCTGGATATTTACGATTAGTAGGTAGAGAATCTTTATATTCACTGCATAGACAAAGTCTTATTGCACGTAGACAGCAGGCTTTTGAGATAGAGGCTGAAACGGTATTGGAATTTACTCCTAACTCATATCAGCAACTTGCGGGACTTATTTATTATTACAATACGAAAAATTATTATTATTTGCATGTTAGCTGGGATGAGTCTAAAGGCAAATGCGTTAGTATTATGCAAAGTGATCGAGGGATCTATGATGAGCCGATTGATGAACCTATCTCGATTGAAGGTAGCGAGAGATGTTACTTGAAGGCGGTCATTGATGGCGAAAGTCTCCAATTCTATTACGCTACAATTGAAGGAGAATGGAACGAAATAGGTCCAGTGCTAGATGCTTCGAAAATTTCAGATGAAAATGCAGAGCTGATTAAAGACGGATATGCACTAGATCAAGGCTTTACGGGTGCTTTCATCGGCATATGTGCTCAAGATTTAGGTGGTAGTGGGAATTACGCAGATTTTGACTATTTTGTCTATCGAGAGAAGGAATAATAATGACTACTAAATTAATGACTGCTGCGGTGTTGAATAAACCGCTAGATATGGAAATGAAACAGGTTCCAATCCCTGTTCCAAAAGCTGATGAAGCGTTAATTAAAGTATATTGCATCGGCGTATGTGGCTCAGATGTACATTATTACGAACATGGTCGCATTGGTCGTTATGTGGTAGAACAACCAATTATTTTAGGGCATGAGTTAGCTGGAGAAGTGGTTGAGGTTGGTTCTGCTGTGCAAAATGTTGTTGTAGGTGATCGCGTAGCCGTTGAGCCTGGCGTTACATGTGGACGTTGTGAATATTGCAAATCCGGTCGTTACAATCTTTGTCCCGACGTTGTATTCATGGCAACTCCACCAGTAGATGGAGCATGGGCTGAGTATGTTACAATTCGTAGTGACTTCTTATTCAAGCTACCTGAAGGAATTAGCTATGAGCAAGGTGCTTTGCTTGAGCCGCTATCTGTAGGCATTCATGCGATGAATCGTGCCAAAGTAACTCCAGCTGATCGTGTACTTGTTACTGGATTAGGACCTATAGGTTTGCTTGCCATTCAAGCAGCTAAAATGTATGGTGTTAGTGAAATTTATGCTACAGATATTGTCCCATTCAGACAAGAGCTTGCGAAAGAGATGGGTGTTACAGCGGTTATTAACCCTATGGAGGTTAATGTTAAGGAAGCAATCGAAGAGTTGACTGGCGGTCGCGGAGTAACAGTCGTTGTAGAATCTTCTGGTAATGGTCGTGCAATTGGAGATGCTATTAAAGCAGTGAAACGCGGTGGACGTATCGTTCTAGTTGGTATGCCTGCAGCAGATGAAATTTCTGTTGAAATTAATACAATTATTGACTCAGAACTTAATGTGTATGGATTATTCCGTTACGCTAATACTTACCCAGGAGCAATTGCTGCACTTACAAGCGGAAGCGTAGATATTGAAAAAGTGATTACGCATAAATACAGTCTTAATGATACTAAAGCCGCTGTAGAAATGGCAAGAACGCAAAAGGATACAAGTATTAAAGTAATGATCTATCCAGGACAATAAATAAATTAGAGTCTGCTCCTACTTTAGGGAGTAGACTCTATCTATATGTAGCGGGAAGGAGGTATAAGGATGAAGCGGATATTTCGGAAGTTAGGACTTGAATATACACAAGGGCAAATATTTATTGGATTTATTATGACAACAGCAATACTATTAACGCTAACAGTTAGTATAATTTATATTGTAATAGCTAAGGAACAAAAGGAAAGTACGATGCTCTATATTGAAGAAATCGCAGAGCAAGCAAGTGGTAGAGTAGAATCATTATTGAATGAAGTTAACGTATTAACATTACAATTGGCGATCGATGATCGTACCCAAGATATATTGACGAGTGAATATGAAGGTCAGAATACGACCTATGAGAACAGAATGATACTGAGAAAGCTATTACTTGATAAGACAGCTTATTCAGATACGATACATGATATTGAAATATACAATAAGAGCAGTAGTGTTTATCCAATTGTAAACACTACAATTGAGGAGCGAATTCCGCAGTACTATATCGATAAGGCTAATATATCAGATAATGCTGGTGCGATGATATGGATAGGCGTAGACCAGTTGGATAGCCAATATCTGCTCGCAATTCGGCAAGTTAGATTAGAAAAGAAAAACTATAGTAATGGTGGTTATCTTGTTGTTCGTCTGAAGCCGTCATTGGTCAATTTGGCGATGACAGAGCGGGCTCAAGATCAAGGAGCGATTATGCGCCTTATTGATAGCGGAAATCAATCCATTCATAGTCAACAAGCGATTGAGCCACAAGAGTTACTTTCGGTAGGGAAGGTAGAAGGGAAACTTGATCAATATCTTGTATTCGAGCGGAAAATTAAAGGGACGAGCTGGGCGTTACAGATGATGGTGCCAAGAGCCACCGTCTACTCTGATCTTTACTTCTTGAGAGATATACTTATCTTGCTAGGCATATTAAGCGTGGTCGTATTCGCGATCATATCGTACTTCTTAGCTAATCTTATCTCGTCTCCAATAAAGGGACTTACAACCATTATTCAAGGCAGTAAACATGGTACACCGAAAGAAAATCGAGTTCAATATTTCAATAAAGAAGTGAATCAGCTCAATCTTACCTACAATCAGATGGTTAGGCAGATTGATCATTTGATTACATCGGTATATGAGAAAGAACTTATGAAAAGTCAAAGTGAGTTGAAAGCACTACACTCCCAACTTAATCCGCATTTTTTGTTCAATACATTAGATTCCATCTACTGGGATCATATTCGTAAAGGTGAGAAGGAACTTGCACAATCCATCATTCAATTAGCAGACTTATTCCGATATTCCATTCACTCCAAGCGAGCAGATGGATTAGTGACGATTAAAGAAGAGTTAGACCAAGTAAAGCGTTATACCGATCTAATGAAAATGAGATGGCAAGACCGTCTGGAGCTATCTATAACGTGTGATGATGAACTGCATAGTTGCATACTACCGAAATTAGTTATTCAGCCACTTGTTGAAAATGCGATCGTTCATGGTATCGAGCCATTAGAAAACGGAGGGAAAGTTACGGTAACGGTAGAAAGAAAGAATAATAACATTGAAGTTATCGTCTCAGATAATGGACTAGGGATCTCAACTCAAGATCTGAATCATATCCAAAAGCAGTTAGTTATTGAACGGAATTTTGTTACTGAAAACCAAGGGATTGGCTTATTCAATATTAATCGAGTCATAAAGCTACATTATGGTGAACAATATGGTTTAACATTGCAAAGCGAACATAATAAAGGGACTACAGTAAAATTGACTCTACCTTTATTGACTGCATTTGAGAGGTGATTAGCGATGAGTTTCCGGATATTAGTGACAGATGATGAGTTTAATTCCCGAATGGGAGTGGCAATAACGTTAGAGCAATGGGGCAAAGATAAACTAGTAATTGATACAGCGGAAAATGGTCAACAAGCATTTGAACTTATCCAAAGCAACAGTTACGATATTCTAATCACTGATATTAGAATGCCTGTCATGACAGGATTGGAGTTATTAACTGCGATTCGCCAGCAACATAATTCACTGAAAACGATTCTATTGACGGGTTTTGCTGAATTTAACTATGCTCAAAAAGGTTTGCAATTGGGAGCGGCAGATTATTTGTTGAAGCCTATTCAACAAGAGCAGCTAATTGAAACTGTACAACGGCTATTATTGAATTTGGATGAAGAAACTAAAGGGCAAAAACCCAACATTCAAAATCCATATATCGAGTCAGCATTGAATTATATACTAACTAATCTTCATATGCCAATTACAATAAAAGAAGTTGCTGCACATGTACACTTAAATCCAAGTTACTTCAGTGTGCTTTTCAAAGAGAACACGGGTAAAAGCTTCTCAGATTATATAACAGATTGCAGAATGATTGCCGCCAAAAAAATGCTATTGGAATCACATGATAGTTTAGATGAGATTACTGCTAGTATTGGGCTGCAAACGACTAGCTACTTCATAAAAATGTTCAAAAAGCTAGAAGGTTTGACGCCGAAGCAATATCGTGAAACGAATCGACAACATATATAGCAATAATGGTGTCTAAAAAGACCTTACATTATTACGTAATGTAAGGTCTTTTTAGTATGTTTAGTATTTGAAGAATATGAATGCAAATTACATTTGTCATCGTAATTTGCATTCATAAAAAAATAGATAGGTTACGAATAGTATAAAATATTGAAATAAAAAGTGTATTGTCTCTAGTTGGGTAAAGGAATATTATAGTCCATATCAACTGAGAATGAAAATCAGTTACAATAACGTTATAGGAGTGAGTTAAAAATGATAGGAAAGTCAACAAAAGGAATAAAGGCAGCGATTGTATTGTTGCTATTAATCGTTATGACTGCATGTGGCTCAGTTGCTAACAATAAAGGCAATACAGAACAGTCATCGGAACAGAATTCAAGTTCATCCCAGCAAAAGGTGGACAAAAATAATGATGTAGATACTACAGAAGTGGCAACAAGAGTAGTAATGGGTGAATTTGGCGAAGTTACGATTCCAGTTAACCCTAAGCGCGTAGCGGGTATTTATGTCGAGGATTATTTGAAGGCACTTGATGTTGAACCAGTTGTACAATGGTATAATCCGATGTGGGGTACGCAGGAATATCTTAAGCTAGACGCGCCATTATTTGATGTAACAGGTAGCCTGGAAGCGTTGATGGCAGAGGATCCTGATCTTATTATATTGGATGGTGGGGGCGATAAAGAGAAGTATGATCAGTATTCCAAAATCGCACCAACGTTCCGCATACCTGATGAAGCACTATCAAGTTCAGAAGAAATGTTAAAAGCGGTAGCAGACGTTCTAGGTATACCTGAAAAGGCAGAAAGTGTATTGGCCCAGTATCAAGAAGATGTTGAAGCAGCAAAAGTGAAATTTGAACAAGCCATCGGGAAAGAAACGGTTGCTGTTATTCGAGTGAATACTGGTGACAAAACGATTGCTTTATTTGGAATTAAAAATCGGTTTGTTGGTGAATTATATAGTAAATTCGGTCTTGAACCACATCAGCTTGTAAAGGATATGGAAAATTTCCAAGAAATTCTGTCAGAAGAGGCGTTTGCCACACTTGATGCGGATCATATTATCGTATTAGTATCTAACGGCGATTGGAATTCTCCAGAAAATGCAGATTCTATTGAGCTACTGGATAGTCCACTATGGAAGGCGGTACCGGCCTTTGCTAATGATCATGTCTATAAAGTAGAAAGATCACACTGGCAATCTGGCGCAATCTATTCAAACTTCTTGAAGCTTGATGATTTACTGAAATTATTGGTGAAGGAATAACAGATCCGTAATTACATGATATATTCATACTTATATTTACCGCCATTTCTCAATTGAGAGAAGTGGCGGTTCTTGCTGTTTACAGAAACAAACTTTTACATTAGACTATGTTAATAGATATTGATAATCATTATCATTTAATAACGGGAGGCAAATATGGATGATCAGCAACCAGATGTGTACAAAGTATCTAACGTAGTCTATCAATGGCGAGATATTGAGTTTGTGACAGTACCAGCATCACGTTCTCCTTTAATCGTATCCTCAACGTATACGATGCTGCTTATTACTAGTGGGAGTGGCATCTTTCTGAAAAATAAAGTGCGTGAAAGAGTAATAATTGGAGACTGTGTTATTCTTCCCCCTGGCGAAGCAATTGTTATTAAAGTGGGAGATGAAGCTCTTACTTATTATCGAATTGGCTTTGAAGTATTCGGAAGTCTCAATTCAGAATCCGTTGTAACTGGTCAGCCATTACTAGACAAATTGTTGCAACAAGCGATTATTAGCTGTGAATCATTCTCTTCCTGCTTGTTATTAGCAGAGGAGTTATATAAGCAGCATATGCTCATAGATGAACTAGAGCAGATGGAGAATCAGCTTAGATTCCAAAAGCTATTATTATATATTTTGAAGCAATTTCGTAGTACTAATCGCGATACTCACCTACGCAAAGATATTCAAGATTCTATTGAGTACATTAATAATAACTTTCATGAATCGATTAGTATTGAAGAACTTGCAATGATGACTTCTACCAATCGTTCAAGCTATACTCAGCTTTTTAAGGAAATTACAGGTCAACTTCCAATTGATTATTTGAATACACTACGAATTGATAAAGCTCAGCAATTATTACTGATGACAGAAGATAATTTACAACAGATCGCTCAAACGATCGGATATAGTACGGAATATTACTTTAATAGGAAATTCAAAAATAAGGTAGGATTAACTCCGGGAAAATATCGAAGCGGTTATAAAGCCAACTCCAACATATTTGCGCCTTTTCTCGAAGATTTTTTAATAGCGCTAGACGTTAAGCCGGTATTGCAATGTTCACACAAACAATGGGGACAGCAGGAATACTTGAATATGAGTGAGGTACCGACATTTGATGTTACGGCAGAAAATTGGTCAATACTATCTGAATATGATACAGAACTCATCATATTGAGCGAAGGATATGAACGTTGGAGTTTACAGCAGTGCAGTCAAATATCTCCTGTATATAAACTGTTTAGTAGTGCGGAGAATTGGCGAGAAACACTTCAGACAATTGGTACGATAGTTGGACGTAAGGATAAGGTCGCCATCGTTATTGATGAACATGAACAGCATATTGCACAAGCAAGAGCTCAACTTTCTCAAACATTAGGTAATGAATCAGTAGCTGTGCTACGTATTGCATCCAATAGGATTCATCTATATGGTGGTCCGACAAGAGGCTACACCGGACCACTCCTCTATCAAAATCTCGGTCTTGCACAGCCAACTATGGTTCAACGGATTTCTCCTGATGAAAGGAGAGTCAATCTATCTATGGATGCTCTATCGAAGTTAGATGCAGATCATATATTTATTACTTTCGAGAAAGAGGACGAGGTTGGAGCAGGTCGAGAGTTATTGCAATCTTCCATTTGGCAAGCGCTACCCGCTGTGAAAGGTAATCGGGTATATGAGGTAGACTTCTATGCTTGGATGAACTATGGAGTGTTATCTCATAATCGAAAAATTGAAGATATTTTGCGAGTGTTAGCATAGTTATTCCACATTTAATATGAAGCAAAGCAAGATTTGTGCACCTGAATTTATGAAAGAAAGGAGTTAGTGATCACGATGAATTGGGCTAGTCATCTTCTACTATGGAACAATGCCTATATAAAAATAATAGATGTACGTCATATTAAGTTGGAAATGGGAGAGCAGTTAGTTAACTATCAATTTCCAACAAGTACGTTTTTATATACAGTTCGTGGAACAGCACAGATAAAAATGAATGAGTATGTTCAACTTGTGGAACGCTTCTATCTTCTTCACGGAGGAAAGGGGCTACGACTAGATATTACTGCAGAGGAAGCATTTGAATATTACATGGTGCTATATAAAGCGATATTGCCGCTTCCTGCACGTCGTGAATTAATAGAATTATGGGGAAATACTCGCTTATTTCATTCACAGTATGCATTCGAACCACTATATCCGCTACCGTTATATAGAAGCTTCGATAGCATGTTTCAACAATGGCAACAAAAGAAAGAATGGGAGAAGCTACAAGTTAAGGCGTTAATGTATCAATTTATAGTTGAACTTATTCGTCAAATGGAGATGCAACGCATTGAGCCTGTTAAACCAGATTTGACTGCTCAAGTAATTCACTATCTCCAGGAGCACTATGCTGAATCCATTTCCTTAGAGACGATGGCTACAGAACTTGAATGCAGCGTAGGTTATTTATCTAAATTATTTAAGCTACATATGAACACAAGTCCGATGCACTATCTTAGTGAGTTACGAATTTATCATGCCAAAAAACTATTGATAGAAACGAATGCTACATTACAAGAAATTGCAGAAAGTGTAGGTTATTTGGATGGATATTCTTTAAGCCGGAGTTTTAAGCGTATAGAAGGAGTATCGCCTATCCAATATAAAAATAATTGGCTGCGAACGAACAAAGGTGAAGAATTGCCACCTTACAGAAGAAAAAATGCTATTCTCCCTTCCAAATTGAGACGCTACAATTACAGTAGTAATGAAAATCATTATCAATTAGAAGGGGAAGTGAATATTAAGATGTACAGAAATATGAAAGTTACGGCTATGACGGTGATGCTTTGTCTCTCCTTGCTATTGAGTGCTTGTTCTAACGTACAAAATAATAATGGAAATTCGCAAACAGTAGCGAATAGCGGAGTTGCATCATCTCAAAATAACATTCCAGCTGACAAGGCAACGGATCAAGTCGATACAAGAATTGTATCGACGTTAAAGGGGGATGTAGAAATTCCGGCAAATCCACAACGTGTGGCGTCTGATCAATATATGGGTCACTTGCTTAAGTTAGGTATTATGCCTATTGGTGTAAGAGAAGGTATGTTGAACGAGGGTTGGTTTGAAAAGGCAGGAATAACAGAGGATACGATTTCAAAGATTGAAAATTTAGGTGCTTTTCCAATGAATTTAGAGAAATTACTTGAACTCGAACCAGACTTAATCATTGGCTCAATTGAAGATAATATTGAACAATATGAAAAAGTCGGCACAACAGTATTCATTCCATATTGGGAAGGTTTGTCCACAGCTGATCCTATTGAGAAATTTAGAAGAATTAGCGAAATCTTCGGTAAGCAGGATGTAGCCGAGCAATGGATCACTGAATATGAAGCAAGCGTAGTGAAAGCTAGAGAACAAATAAAAGGGATTGTCAAAGATGGTGAAACGGTATCGATTGTACAGATTGGTTCCAAAGCGTTGTATGTATTAGCAGCTGAAGGTGGAAACTACGGAGCTCCGACAATTTATAGTATGCTTCAATTGCCACCAACTGAACAGGCGCTACAAATGACTGAAGGCTTTGAATTGGTATCACAGGAAGTTTTACCAGAATATTTGGGTGATCATATCTTTGTATATATTAATTCCCAAGAAGATGCAGATGAAATTTTAAGTAGTGCTATGTGGAATAGTGTTGAGGCTGTTAAGAAAGGAAATGTTTATATGTACGGAGAATTTGGAGATGAATTTGTTATGGAAGATCCATATTCTCTTGAACAGCAGCTTGATACTATTACAACTCTATTAGTAGAAAGCAACAAATAATAGAACATTACTTGAAAACCGAAGGTAATCACAACCTCCTTTTTTCTTTGTAAAATAGTCATTTAATTCGTCCATTAGCATAGGGCATCGATATTTTGTACAAAAGATTAATTTATTTCGTCCATTGCATAAACATTCATTATGATTTATAGTTTTTTATATACTTGATAATGAGAATCGTTATCATAAAAGTTTAGGTTTCATCGTAAAATATTACTAGCTCAAGGAGGAACAAGATGCTTCGTCGGTTTTTTGAATACTATCGTCCTTATAAGAAGTTATTTATTCTTGATTTTGGCTGCGCGATATTGGCAGCTTTGTTGGAGTTGGCATTTCCAATTGCAGTTAACCGTGTAGTTGATAACTTACTACCAAGTGGTAATTGGAATTGGATTTTATATGCTTGTATTGGATTACTAGTTATCTATATTATTAGCTCGGTTTTACATTTTGTTGTTACATACTGGGGACATATGCTCGGAATAAATATCGAGACGGATATGAGAAAGCAACTATTCAATCGAGTTCAAAAGCTTTCATTCCGTTTTTTCGATAATAATAAGACGGGACATTTAGTTTCTAGAATGACTAATGATTTAATGGATATCGGTGAAATTGCACACCATGGACCAGAGGATTTGTTTGTTGCTATTATGACGCTGACTGGAGCATTTGCTATTATGCTCGGCATTAATTGGCAGCTTGCTGTACTTACCTTTATCATCGTGCCGTTAATGATCTATCTATCGCTTTATTTCAGTAAAAAAATGTCTAGAGCATTTTCTCGTATGTTCTCAGATGTCGCAGATTACAATGCAAGGGTTGAAAATAATATTAGCGGTATTCGTGTTGTTCAAGCTTTTTCTAATGAAGACTATGAAATTGCGAAATTCGCTGATAACAACAATCGATTCAGAATTTCCAAATTAATTGCTTATCGTATTATGGCTTGGAACTCATCATTCAGCTTTGTTCTGATGAAGTTTGTATCGATCTTTGTGTTGATCTTCGGTACATGGTTTGTTCTAAATAAGCAAATGAGCTACGGTGAATTTATTGCGTTTGTTATGTTATCGAATGTTTTCTTAGGACCAATTAAACAAATAAATTCTGTTATTGAAACATACCCGAAAGGGATTGCTGGCTTCCGTAGATTTTTGGAACTGCTAGAGACTGTACCAGATGTAGATGACAAGCCGAATGCGGTTCATCTAGATCAGATTAAAGGAGATATATCATTCTCTAATGTAAGCTTTACCTATGATGAAAAGGAGCCTGTACTGAAAAATATTAACCTTAATGTTGTAGCGGGAGAAACTGTTGCACTTGTCGGTCCATCTGGTGGTGGAAAGACTACACTTTGTTCATTACTTCCACGTTTTTATGATGTTACTGAAGGTTCTATAACAATAGATGGATTGGATATTAGGGATCTTACACTTCATTCTTTACGTTCTCACATCGGAATCGTACAACAAGATGTGTTCTTATTCGATGGTTCTATTCGTGAAAATATTGCTTACGGTAAGTTACATGCTAACGAGGAAGAAATATGTGAAGCAGCTCGTCGTGCACAATTAGTGGATACGATTGAGTCAATGCCCGAAGGATTGGATACTTTGATTGGTGAACGGGGAGTGAAACTGTCCGGTGGGCAGAAGCAACGGTTATCGATTGCTCGAATGTTCTTGAAAAATCCTCGAATTCTTATTCTAGATGAGGCAACTTCTGCACTAGATACAGAAACAGAAACAGCAATTCAATCTGCGCTAGAAGAATTGTCTGAAGGGCGTACAACGCTTGTAATTGCTCATCGTCTAGCGACAATCAAAAATGCTGACCGCATTATTGTTGTAGCAGAGCAAGGAATTGCTGAAGAAGGACGACATGCAGAATTATTACAATCGGAAGGAATTTATAGTCGACTACATCAGGCTCAATTCGGTGCGTAATGAAATTCCGTTAAGTTCACACAAAAAGCCGTAAACGATAAATATACAGATAGGGAGAGTAAGATGGCAGCTATACAGGAATCTAACAATATGATAACTACATCACCTGTGAAACTTAGAACCCGTCCAATTACTGCAACACTTATATTAATTGGAGGTTTTGCGGCATTGCTAATAAGTATGGCTGTGTCTGTTTCATTTGGTGCAGCAAAGATTCCTTTGTCGTTAGTGTGGGAAGCAATATTTCAATTTAATCCGAACATAACGGAACATAATATTATTCAAGAATTGCGTCTTCCACGTGTTATAGGAGGCGCAATGATTGGTGCAAGCTTTGCGGTAGCAGGAGCAATTATGCAGGGAATGACGCGCAATCCAATGGCAGATTCAGGTTTGCTTGGCATTAATGCTGGTTCTGGATTTGTTATTGCACTTTGCTTTGCATTTTTTCCGGGACTTTCGTTCTCGATGCTTATTATATACTCTTTTATCGGAGCAGCAATGGGAGCAATTATCGTATTTGGCGTTGGGTCTCTTGCTGTAGGTGGACTTACTCCTATAAGGCTAGTTCTCGCTGGTGCAGCAGTAAGTGCACTGCTTATTGCTCTAAGTCAAGGAATAGCTCTTTACTTTAAAATTGGGCTTGATCTAGCATATTTTTATGCAGGCGGTGTTGCAGGAACGAAGTGGTATCAACTGAAAATAATGCTACCGTGGGTTATAGGTGCATTAATTACAGCGATGATTCTTTCCAGATCGATATCTCTACTAAGTCTAGGAGAAGATATTGCTGCTGGATTAGGGCAAAGAACGAAACTCGTTAAGTTTGTAGGAGTAATAGTGGTGCTTATTCTAGCTGGTTCTGCGGTTTCAGTAGTAGGCTCAGTAGGTTTTATTGGACTTATTATCCCTCATCTAACACGCTATCTAGTAGGTGTCGATTACAAATGGATTATCCCTTGCTCCGCAATTCTTGGTAGTCTGCTAGTTGTCCTTGCTGACCTATGCGCAAGAATGATTAATCCCCCGTATGAGACACCAATTGGAGCACTTATTGCCATAATAGGTGTTCCCTTCTTCCTATATCTTGCTCGTAAAGAGAGGAGGGAGTTATAGATGGAACACTCACCTATATTTGTTGCTTCTAGGCAGAGAAAGAAAAAATCCTACATTGTTATAGGTATTATGATTCTTCTAATTATTATAGCTTTCGTCATTAGTATGAACAGTGGACATATGAAGTTAGGACCAATGACGGTATTTAAAACACTATTTGGATACGGAACGAAACAACAATCCACTATATTATTTGAATTCAGATTACCTCGTATTGTCATTTCAATGCTAGTAGGTGCGGGGCTTGCAGTATCAGGTTGTATTCTTCAAGGTATTTCGCGTAATGCACTAGCAGATCCAGGTATTCTAGGTATTAACGCAGGTGCAGGGTTAATGGTTATGCTCTATATTTCATTCTTTACAACAGCTACAATAGGTTCAATTTTTCTAGTACCTGTACTTGCACTAATAGGAGCAGGTGCAACAGCATCTTTAATTTACATGCTATCTTACAAGAAGAATGAGGGGATCTCGCCGATTAGACTAATACTAACGGGAATTGCAGTTGCGGCAGGTATTAGTTCAGTTATGATCGTATTGACGTTGAGGCTAAATCCGGATAAATATCAAATGGTTGCCACATGGTTAGCAGGGAGTATATGGGGAGCGAACTGGAGTTATGTACTCTCCCTTCTTCCATGGATTGTAATATTAATACCACTAGCTATGTATAAGGCAAAAATAATGAACATATTGAGTTTAGGTGATCAGACGGCAACAGGGCTAGGTGCTCCTATTGAGAAGGAAAGAATAATATTACTAGCTATTGCGGTTGGACTTTCTGGTGCCTCTGTAGCAGTAAGCGGGGGGATAGGTTTTGTAGGTTTAATTGGACCTCATCTGGCTAAACGAATTGTTGGCCCAAAACATCAATTTCTTATTCCTACTTCGGCACTTGTAGGAAGCTTACTTATGCTTGTATCGGATACCGTCGGTCGCGTAATCTTGCAACCATCTGAGATACCAACAGGAATTGTTGTAGCCGTTCTAGGAGCACCATATTTCTTATATCAGTTAGCAAAATCCAAATCTTAATATAGAAGGAGAACATACAATGGAAAATAGACACATACTTGATGTAACTATTGTGGGTGGAGGGCCAGCAGGATTATACGCAGCCTTTTATGGTGGTTTGCGAGAGCTATCTATTAAAATTATCGAATTTCAGCCTCATCTTGGTGGCAAGGTTCATATCTATCCAGAAAAAATGATATGGGATGTAGGTGGGTTGAAACCTACTCCTGGCGCACAATTAATCGAACAGTTGGAATCACAGGCTAGAACATTTGATCCTGAGGTTGTACTTGGACAGAAAGTGATCTCTGTATCGAGAGCAGAGGATGGCATATTTGAACTACTAACGGCAAGTGGAGAGAAGCATTATTCAAAAACAATAATATTTGCGGTGGGCGGAGGAATATTGAAACCTACTAAACTTAATATTGAAGGTGCTGAACGGTTTGAGGTGACGAATTTACACTATACAGTCAAATCTCTTGCCTATTTCAAGAATAAGATCGTACTCATTTCCGGCGGAGGAAATGCAGCAATAGATTGGGCCAATGAGCTTGAACCTATTGCCGAAAAGGTATATCTAACCTATCGTAGTGACATGCTTAAAGGCCATGAGGCAGAAATATCGCGACTTCGTAATAGTTCTGCAGAGCTGTTGCTTAATACAACAATTGAAACTTTGGTAGCTTCTGATGATCATGAATCTATAGAACGTGTCATATTAAAGAAAAACGATGATAATGAGCAACTAGAACTGGCAGTCGACGAAGTTATTATTAACCATGGTTATGAGCGTGAGATGGAATTACTGAAGCAAAGCGAGCTGAAAATCGAACTTGAGGAAGACTACTGGATTGCAGGAACTCCGATGAGTGAAACTTCTATTGCAGGAATTTATGCAGCTGGTGATATATTGCATCATGAGGGTAAGTTGCATCTTATTGCTGGGGCATTCCAAGATGCTGCCAATGCGATTAACAAAGCAAAGCAATTTATTACACCTGACGCAAGAGCAAATGGTATGGTGTCTTCACATAATGAGCTCTTCAAAAAGAAAAATAAGGAGCTTATGAAAGAGCTTCTAACGAAATAATATAATATTTGTTGCTAAAGGAGTGAGCCGCATTATGGAACGATTATATACAGAGCATCTTCATATTGCATATTCCGAGCGTGTTATCGTGGATGATCTTAACATTGTCATTCCAAAAGGTAAAATAACTGCTTTGATAGGAGCTAATGGTTCTGGAAAATCAACAATATTAAAGGCAGTGGCTCGTATGTTGAAGCCAAAAGCAGGAATGGTCTATCTTGATGGTAAATCTATTCACGGCATGTCTACAAAAGAAGTAGCAAAACATCTAGCTATTCTTCCACAAAATCCAGTAGCACCTGATGGTCTTACTGTGTCTGAGTTAATTTCATATGGACGTTTCCCATATCAAAAGGGATTTGGCTCGCTTACTAAGGAAGACAAGGAAATTATTCATTGGGCAATCGAAGTGACGGGAATGCTAGAGTTTCACAATAGACCAATCGATCAATTGTCGGGCGGCCAACGTCAAAGAGCTTGGATTGCTATGGCTCTTGCGCAAGGAACTGACATGTTATTTCTTGATGAACCGACAACTTATCTAGATATGGCACATCAATTAGAGGTACTTAAGTTGCTACAACAATTGAATGCAGAAGAAGGTAGAACGATTGTTATGGTTGTCCATGACCTTAATCATGCTACTCGCTATGCACAGCATATTGTAGCGATTAGGCAGGGAGAAGTTATTAGTGAGGGATCACCAGATGAAGTGGTGACAAAGGATGTATTAAGGGCAGTATTTGGTATCGAAGCTGATATTATTGCTGATCCTAGAACTGGAGTGCCGCTATGTCTTCCATTTGAATTGGCGAATGCTCATTCAGATGACTCGGAGAAAAATGAACGAAAGCATGCCGTTGCTATGGCGTAAAGCATCTTAGCCGAAAAGATATAGTTATTACAATATTATTTAAATTAGTTGCATCTAAAAGTCCAAATTATCAATGACAATGGGATGAAGTTTAGGTAGCAGATATAGAGGGTTTATAGAGTATAGAAGGTTTAAGATAACAGAGCGGTACTCAAGATCTAAATTCGGTACAACCGCGGATTTAGATCTTGAGCTTTGCAATTCATCATACATAGTTGCAAAGCTAAACTAGTTGTTGTAATATAATGAATGAATATTCATTCCGTTTGTAAGGAGAAAGTTATGGCTAACAATAAGCGTGAAGATATACTCAGCGCAGCTTTGAATTTATTTGCTAGTAGAGGATACGATGGAACGACTGTACCGATGATTGCTGAGCAAGCCAATGTAGGTGCAGGAACGATTTATCGTTATTTTGAAAGTAAAGAGCAACTAGTAAATGACCTATTCCAGCAATGGGTTGGTAATTTAGCCAGTAGTATTGTGATGGGTGAAGAAGAGAATCGGTTGCCACTTAGAGAACAATTCAGTTGGATATTTAAGAGACTAATCTCTTTTTCCAGTGATCATCTTGATGCAGTATTGTTTATAGACTCTCATTGTGGTGCTCTTTATTTAGATGAAAAAAGTTCACATGAATTTAACACAATGCTTAACGTATTTCGCGAAGTACTTGAATATGGTAAGAAAGAGGGAATCATCAGAGACTTTAATGTGAATGCATTAATTGGCATGGTATGGGGAGCGTTTGTCCAGCTATTCAAACTTATTCGTGTTGGCATATTACAAAATAATGATGAGTTGTTCACACATGCTGAAGAGAGTTGTTGGGACGCTATAAAAAATAGCAATTAATAAACTGAACCTACTATAGGTTCTATTACAGAGAAGGAATGAATATTCATTCCTAAAAAGTTGTGCTCTCGATGTGACTTTTTGTTACTAAGAAGTAGTTAAGGAAGTTACAAACAGTTTTAGGAGGAGTTAGAGTGAAGAAATGGTTAAACGCTAGATCGATAAGTTTAGTAAGCTGGATTGTTATTACAATACTTGTGCTCTTGATGATGCCGAATATGGATCAGTTGGTGAGAGAGAAAGGTCAAATAACGATACCAGATTCTGCACAAAGTGAATTTGCAGCACAGCTAATGAATGAGATGCAGGATAAAGATAATCCATCGTATGATATTATTGCCGTATTTAATAGTGGTACGAATGAAGCTTTATCCACAGCACAACTTACTCAAGTCGAAAGTATTATTGGGCAATTAAAGACTGAAAGTAGTAAGCTCGGCATAGTGGAGATGACTACGCATCTTGATCATGAAGCTGCGGAGAAGCAATTAGCCTCTGAGGATGGAACTACGATCTTGATGCAAATTGCGGTAAGTCAGGACAGTGGAACGATTACGGAGATCGCGGATCGTTTGAATGAAGTGGTTGATCAAGAAGGAATAGAAACATATTTAACGGGTACAGGATTAGTATTAGAAGATTTTGTACAATCGTTGCAAGAAGGTATTCAACGAACAGAAGTTATTGCCATCGTATTTATACTTATTGTTCTTATTATTGTATTCCGTTCACCAATCGTTCCACTTATCTCATTACTATCGGTAGGTGTATCGTATCTTGTATCGATGGGTATTGTTGCTCAGTTAGTAGATCATTTTAATTATCCGTTCTCTAATTTCACACAAGTATTTCTAGTCGTTATCTTATTCGGGATTGGTACGGACTACAATATACTATTATTTACACGATTCAAAGAAGAACTCAGTCGATCCAACAATGTTCTGGAAGCTATTAAAACTACGTACCAAACAGCGGGAAAAACAGTAGTATATAGTGGATTGGCTGTATTTATAGGTTTTATTACGCTAATATTCGCGGAATTCCAAGTGTATCGTTCAAGTTCAGCAGTAGCTATAGGTGTTGCTGTACTAATTCTCGTACTACTTACGTTAAATCCATTCTTTATGGCGATTATGGGCAAAAAAATGTTCTGGCCGGTGAAAAAGTTCGAAGGACATAGTGATAGTCGTTTATGGGCAATGTTATCTAAGTTTTCAGTTATGCGACCAATTATTACATTAGTTCTTATTCTGGCATTATGTATTCCTATCGCGTTGTCATACAGTAGAGTATTAAGCTATAACGATCTTATTGAAGTTGAAGATCATTTCCGCTCCAAGCAAGGGATTAATGTAATTGAAGAGCATTATTCTGCAGGTTTCTCATCACCTACATCGTTAGTATTGAAGATGGATCGTGAGCTCGATAATACATTAGATTTGCAAGCTATTGATGAATTAGCGGCTTCTTTATTAAACGTAGATGGCGTATCGAATATATTTACCGTTACGCGGCCTGAAGGTGAAAAAATTAATGAATTATATATTAGTGATCAAACAAGCGAACTTAATTCAGGATTGAATGAAGTATCAGATGGAGTTAATACAATTAATGATGGATTTAAAGGTGTAGAGGATCAGTTAGCTGGTCAGGACACCAATGATCTAAATAGTATACAACAACTAATTGACGGAACAAGCACAGTTCAAGCAGGGGCAACACAATTAGGCAATGTACTAGAGCAACTGTCAGACGGAATAAAGAGTGGTGCTACAGGAGCAGATGAACTAGCAACAGGGCTGACAACGTTACAGGGTAATATTACAGAGCTTTCTACAGGTGTATCTCGTTTGTATGATGGATACTCGGAATTATATTCAGGATTGAATTTATATGGAAATCAATTTACAGCGATTAAGCAAGCGATTAACGGTACTATTGAAGGTTATAAGCAAATCGAGCAGAGCATGAATCTGCTTATCGAAGAACAACCAGAGCTAGTGAATCATGCGAGTATTCAGACGACGCTCGCAATAGCGGCTTCAGCACAGACACAACTGTCCGAATTAGTTACTGGTCTTGATCAATTTAGTTCACAACATGTAGCAGCGATGTCGGCATTAGCGACAGCGAATGAATCATTGCTCGCAGTGAACGGTGCGTTTGGATTAATGAATGACGGTGTTACCGCACTTATCGCAGGATCAGATCGTTTAAGCAAAGGTTTAGAAGAAGGTTCACAAGGTTCAGCCGAGATCGCTGGGAAAAGTGGAGAACTTGCATCGGGTATTGGACAGATTAATGATGGACAACGTGAAGTATTAGCTAAATTAACTGGTCTTGTTGAACAGATGACAGAGTTACAAAGTGGCTTATCCGAAAGTACGAATGGATTAGACCAGATCAGTGAAGGATTGACGGAAGCTCAAAACTATTTAATTGGTTTAAGTGGTTCATCAGCTGCTCAGAAATTTTATATTCCTGACGACATTATTGCAAGCGATGAATTCCAGCAATCGATGGATATGTATATGTCCGATGATCGTAAGTATGTAACGATGAATATTGTACTGTCAGTCAATCCATATAGCAAAGAAGCGATTACTATCGTACAAAATGTGAATAAGCAGCTTCAAGCATCTATTGAGGGCAGCATATTACAAGATGGAGAGTATGCACTTGGTGGAAAGTCAGCACAAAATGTAGATCTTCAACAAATTTCAAGCTCCGATCTGAATCGAACAGCGGTTATGATGCTAATTGGAATAGGCATTGTATTACTATTTATAACAAGATCGTTGTGGAGCTCGCTCATTATTGTAGCTTCCTTATTGATAACTTATCTCGTATCACTTGGACTTACGGAATTAGTAACTACAGAGATCTTAAAGGTTGAAGCTGTTGGTTGGAACGTACCATTCTTCGGATTTATTATGATTGTTGCGCTTGGCGTAGATTATAGTATATTCCTTATGATGCGTTATCGTGAAGTACAACATATTGAGAAAGATGCGATACTTGTTGCCGCGCGTAATATCGGAGGTGTCGTTATCTCGGCTGCGGTTATTCTTGGTGGAACATTTGCCGCGCTAATTCCATCAGGAATATATACATTAATTGAAGTAGCTATTATGGTTATATTTGGATTAATAATATTAAGTCTCATTATGTTGCCAGCATTTATGCCTGCTATTATGTCTTTAATGGGAAAAGCAAGTAAGCGTCGATCTAGTGAAGAGTAATTGAAATAGAATGTGAAATGCCGAGTAGAGGGGAACGTAATAACTCCCTTGACTCGGCATTTTCAATTTAATTAAGAAGATATATAGAGGATAATATTTATTAGATTTACAACAGATTTGAAAAGTAAATAAAACGGATTGAAACATTTTTCTGTTTTAGTACGTGTTACATGTAGAAGAAGGTGAGGGGTAACAGATGGATGGCATGAGTAAACATGAAATCATGGAAATATTGGTCAACAAGTACGCTGATATGGTTCTACGTTTGGCATTATCTCACCTAGGAAACTTGGCTGATGCACAGGATGCGTGTCAGGAGGTATATATTAAGCTATTCAAACACTCGCAAACTTTTAAAGATGCTGAGCATGAGAAGGCTTGGGTTATACGAGTAACGATAAATACTTGTAAAGATATAATCAGAAGTCCATGGAAGAAATGGTTTACAACTTATGAGGAAGTGCCTCTTCCTAATCATCATAATGAGAGAGTAGTGTTCCTGGGTTACCTGTTACTATTGCAAGTGAAGATGCGGATATAATTAAATTAAAATATACTGATGGTCAATTGTTACTATGGAATAGAGCTGAATCTCAAATAACATACCTTAATAACGGAGCAACTGTTAAGCCCGGTGAAACGATATACTGGTCGCCTTTGTTAAAGGATGCCTCGCAACAACCAGCAGCGACCAATGCAGAAATTGAGATAACTGCATTCAAAGATAAAATTAAGCTTGGGAGTAATACGATAGAGATAACTCTAGGTAAAGATAACTTATATACAGGAGTATTAAAAGAATAGAGATGTCATTGCAAAACCAAATGAAAGTTGTTAGATTTGGAATATATTGTTTAACATAGACTATTTATTACGTACTAAGACTTTTTACTACAAGAGGAGACCTAACAGTGACTACTATTTTATTAATATCTTTATTCCTCACTCTCACGCATTGGATTTTAAGAAAAGAGATTGTTGATACTGATAGAGAAGAACTTACTGAAGCGGGTAAGAAAGTTAATATGTGGGGTAAGATTATACTTGTAACCATTGGTTTTATTACCGTAATTATTTTGTTTAGTTTAGATGAATTATATGGCGATGTTATGAAGAGGTTTATTATCATATTTATAATAATGGCACTGGGATTTCAGACATTTATAGATTGGAAGTTTCTTAAGGGCACAAGAGAATATATTGTTTCACTTATTGTGCTAATACTGGGTGTAAATTTGGTTTATTTTCTGTACTAGTCAAAGTGCAACAATACATCTCTATTATCGGCTAATGAATGGAAGAAACAAGGAGGGATAGTTTGAAGAAAGCTCTGTTTTTACTAATTTCACTTTGGCTGGCAAG
This sequence comes from Candidatus Pristimantibacillus lignocellulolyticus, assembly GCA_023639215.1. Classification (NCBI taxonomy): domain Bacteria; kingdom Bacillati; phylum Bacillota; class Bacilli; order Caryophanales; family Paenibacillaceae; genus Pristimantibacillus (SeqCode); species Pristimantibacillus lignocellulolyticus (SeqCode). The sequence continues at coordinate 1,286,798 of CP097899.1, read as the reverse complement.
CACTTTTTTTGGAACAGAGTCAATTTATGCGGATTGGGCTCACAGATTTGTTGTGAATGATGGTGAATCCTATATCATTACGGACAATTCAATAGAAACAGATCAAATCGGTTCTAAAATTGGGAAAGTTACATCGTATTCAGACGAGGAAGGCACATACTGGGGTAATTTTTCGAATCACTATCCCAAAGGTACGGAATATTACAATATTAAAGGCGTTGACATCAAAGATGCAATTGCAATAAAGGTGAATGATGGATCATTTGTAAAAGCGGACTACAATGGGGAATATGCAGGTGCACTATTTAATTGGAAAAAAGTTGTATGGTATATCGTCGGGGCATTCTTGTTAATTATTGTTCTTATTTTTGTGAAAAACAACTGGAAACGACGCTAATAATATTGTAACGACAGTCGGATATTCGACTGTCGTTTTCTTAAGTTATTAGACAGCATGTTTGTAAAAAAAAATACTGCCGAATATTCGGCAGTATTTCTAATCTAATTATAATTTTCCTAAGACATCTCGGAAAAATTTGTCTAATACAGTTACATTCGTAATATTATGGTTGCAAGTATTACTGTTCACACACATATAGTTACCCATCGCCTTATAATAATCCGGAGATGCTTTTGCCGGCTTTGCCTTAATAACCGAGGTGAATAAAGCTACCTTCTCATGCTTATTACATAGAAAGCATACGCCTTTTTTATGTGTGGGAGTAAACCTTCCTTCTATTCCGACAATTTGATTATCTAGACGATAAATGAGAAACATTTTGTTCGTAGCGATATCAGTCCAACCGAGATAGGTGACATAGCGGTAATCAAGCTCCGCCCAATTCGGCGTCTTCAGTTTTTTGATTTTTGGAAACAGCTTCTTCAACTGGATATCCGTTAATTTAGGGAATTCCTCTACATAAGGTTCAAGTGAATTCAAGTACGATTGAAATTCAGTTGTTGAGTTAATTGTAGAAATTGCATTGAGAGATTGCAGTTGTTGCTCGTTGGTTACCGGACAAGTCTCTAAAACAGTAACTTGAGCTTGTTCTCGGACTGACTGTATGACTTTCTGATTGTTTGCCGTATTATAGGCATTTTGTAGCAAACTTACTTGCTTCTTAATCAGATTGTATTGATGGTTTCTAATGAATGTATTGCTCATGCTTTTCAGCCCCTTATGATATAATCGAAAATTCAATAAGGTGCAAAACCGATTCTTAGAAACGATATAGAGCGAAAGTTAAATGAACCGTCCACCCCCACACAAAGTATCGCCCCTACATCAGGCTTTGCATGAGTCGTTGCTCATCCCGGCAACTTGATTTACCATCACTACCGACCCCCTTTAGATAATCTCATTGTAAAATAAATAGATCCTCGAGACAACTTTAATGGAAGTTTAGTGGAAATAATCCTTCATTTATAATTGGATAAAATTGTAACATAAGTTCTGTTAAAAACGTTTAGTAAGTGAGGCATTACTAATATTAAGATAAGGGGGGATTATGATGAAAAGAAAAATAAATTTGGTTCTACTCATCTGTTTCATTGTAAGTATGGTGACTATAGTTGCTCCTTCGAGTGTATATGCTTGTTCTTGTGCCGAACCTTTAACTGTCGAAGAAGAACTTAATCGGTCTGAAGCAGTTTTTTCTGGTCGTGTACTTGAAGTTAAAGAAGTTAAAAACTTGAATGGATATATGACGAAATCTGCATTATTCGAAGTTAGTGAGATATGGAAGGGAGGATCAGAGTCTCAAATTATTATTCATACTGGAGGCGGTGGCGGTGATTGCGGATATCACTTTGAAGAAGGTAAGGAATATTTAGTATATGCCAGTTTATCTACTATGTATGGAGAAAAAGAGCAACTTGTTTCCATAATGTGTGATCGAACGAATATATTAGCTCAAGCGGAAGAGGATCTAACAATATTAGGTGAAGGTAAATTACCCATGGAACAAGTAAATCTTAAGAGAGATTTAGTTGACTTAGGCGAAGGTAAATTACCAATAGAACAAGTAAATGTTGATGAGGGAATTGAGCGTACTTCTTTATATGTTTGGGTAATAGCTGTTGGGATTGTAGTACTTGGTATAATAGTTGTCTTGATTTGGAGAAAACGAAGATAGTAATCCTCAACACTTATTTTTTATTTTAAGAATAATATGATTTGGGAAGAGGGTGAGTAGAGTGATGAAAAATAAGATGAGAAATCTTCTCGTACTACTTTTAGTAGCATCTATCACGTATAATTTTTATATGTTTTATGACAACAAGCACTCTATCAAACAAGAGCAAAGACGAAATCAATCTGGTTTAGAGTTTATTTCCGTTCTTGGGAAGAATATAGCTGGAAGGTTAGAGGAATTTCTCAATCATTCTCATAGAGTAGAAAACGAAGAGTCTAGAGAAATACTGTATAATTCGTGAAGAATTGTTCAAGGGGAAAGTCGAAGTGTTAGTACAGAATTATCGATTATAAATGAAGAAAATGTTAATTCTATACTTGTAATTGACTCATTAACTGAACAAATGAAGATTATAGGGATGAATAATCAATTCAGATTTGTTAAGGAATAGGTCGGGATAATAGAGGAGATATTATTAGTATATTCTCTAGATAGGTGGTTATTATGAGAAAATTAATGATATCATTATTAACTCTATTAATTATGTTCGCAGTCTCAGTAGAAGCTGAGCCTGAATACGCAAAATGGGGTAGTATAGCAGTAGACGCGACACAAAAACGTTACAGCGCAGACATTATTGATTATAAATACATCGGTCGTAAAGATTTAACAACATATAAGTGTGAAGAGAAATTTAAACTATGGATTAGAAACAAAGAGGGCAAAGAGTTTGAGGTTTATGTATCAATCCAGTTTGATTCATCCACTGAAAAAATCCAATCAATTCAATTTTCTGAATCTACTCAGTAGATAAAAATAAAGATCAACTAAACGAAAACGAAATAGTTAATCGTCTAGAGGACCTATTACTTTTACTATAATTAGTTTAATGTAAATTGACAATTTTCAAATTTCGTTCTTGTAAATTTTCTATTATTTTCGGTAAAGCATCAATAACAGATTTAGATTCGTGAAAAATGATGATTGATCCAGATACATCAGTGTCACGTACATATTTGAATATCTTATTAGAATCATTAGTTTTCCAGTCTTCAGAATCCCTATTCCAAAGTACTATTTTGAATTCGTTATTATATATTATATCTTCTACTTGTTCATTTACGTCTCCATACGGTGGTCTAAAGAGGACTACTTCTTCCTTCGTAATATCCTCGATTATCTTAGAAGACTGTAAAAGTTGATTTTTTTGTGCTTCAATGGAGAGCTTCGTCATTTCAGAATGGTCCATAGAATGACTACCAATAGAATAACCATTTGATTGTACATATCGGACATGGTCAGGAAGTTTTTTGGCGTTAATTCCCAAGAAAAAAAAAGTACCACCGACCTCATATTGCTTTAATATATCGGTAATTGCCATTGTGTACTTAGAAGGACCATCATCAAATGTAAGAGCGACGTATCCTTCCGGAATACTGTATGTTAAGGAATCAACAATTGTTATATAAGGAAGACCAGACGGCTTAGTATCAACATTTTCTATTGTAATAGTGGAGATAACATTACTTCTTTCAATTTTTGAAAGATTAGTGATCATTTTAAACCCTGAATTAGAAACAATTGCAGTGGTACTTTTATTTGTAGTAGTTTTTGAATGATGATCTAAGTAAACAAATATTATGAACAATACAACGCTAATCATCGCAATTACCCATTTTGTTATTGTATTGTAGTATTTCGTGGTAGTTACTATGTTTTTTTTGGTTATGTTTTCAATCGTTGTGACATTATGTACGGATAGATCCATAGATATAAAAGGTAGCTTATTCAAATCAGTAATACTTTGGCTGTTTTTTATAGATTCTAAACTGTTTTTGTATTGATTTGAACATGTGAAATATATCCGATCACTTATATCTCGGTATGTTTTTGTAAATGAGCTAATAAATTGGTTTACGGATGTGTCAAATGCTGTATGTAACGATAATCTATATTTATGATAACCGTCAATTTCAAATATATTTGTGAAATTTCCAGCAGTTTCGCAGTCAATTTCCCACAAAACGTAAAATTCTTGCTCACCAGTTAATTTTATTCGCAAATATGATTTTTCATTATTCTTTTCTATAGCTACTAGTTCAAGTAATTTTACGTAATTTACTGACATTGTTGTCCCTTTCTCTAGTAGCAGATGCGATTATTTCACAAAACGTTTACTCTGATTGTGATGGGTTAGAGGTGGAAGTCTTCGCTGAGAAAGAGAATGACATTCTCTCGGTAAAATCATTGATGGTATTCATTAAATCTGCTTTTTCATTAGCAATTTTTTGATACTGTTCGGAATATTTTTGATTTTCGATTTCTAAGCTTCTAATTGTATCTTCAAGCTCATTAACTTTTAACATGCTCTGATATTGATTTTTTGAGGATTCCTCGGAATGCTTATTGTATTTAGATATTTCTATTTCAAGTTGATTTGAAATTTTTTCATATTCCATGTTTGATGTAAGCTGGTATTCCTTATAATCTTCGAGGAGCTGATCATAACTCATTTGTTTATTGGTTAGGTTATTTTCTAAATCACGGATTTCTTTATGCTTTTCTTGGAGAAGTTGATCTTTTTTTATTTGATCGTGTTTAAACCGAGTAATTGTTTCATTTGTAGCAATTAACTGTTCCTCAAGTCCTCTGTTCTTAAAAGAAAGCAATTGTCGTTCCTTTAGCATGTTTTCTATTGAAACCATGACATCCAATACTATTTTATCTTGGTTATCTTTAGTGAAAAAATGTTTATTTATATCTGCATTTATTTGCTCAGACTCTTCCATTGTTTTAGAAGAATCTTCGAAAAGAAATTCAGTGACAAGTTCTTGTTTGTCTATAGGATTCTTCTCCACTGGGTGTTGATTTGATAGGACACTCTTAAACCAATTCTTACCCTTTTTTTCTATTTCACTGGCCAAAATATCATCTCCTATTGAAATTCATGAGTTTAAGGTTGTTCCGTGTATAATATTGTATTTTATTAAGATTCTAATTTAATTGTATATCGACCTCGAAAAATGTCAACTATTGTCGGAATTTTTATGAGAAAGGAGCTAATTCAAAAAAATTAAAGAAGCGGCATTCCAGGACATTTAATTAATGTGTCCGAGAATGTCGCTTATCTTTGTATAATCGTTTTTATTTCGTCTACTACATAACTAAGGCAAAATATTTCCTGCTGCTAGGAAGATCGCATACCATTCCTCGCGAGTTAGCTTAATGTCGCTTGCTTTAGCGCAATCCGCAAGACGCTCAAGATTCATTGTACCAGTTACTGGTTGCATATTAGCCGGATGACGAAGCAACCAAGCAATAGCAATTGTAGTATTGCTTACATTGTATTTTGCAGCAATCTCATCTATTTTTAGGTTCAATTCTGGGAACTTCTCATTGCCAAGGAAAACACCTTCAAAGAATCCGTATTGGAATGGTGACCAAGGTTGGATGGTAATATCATTCAAACGACAGAAGTCTAGAATTCCACCATCACGATCAACTGCTGCACTGTTTCCCATATTTACATTGAAGCCATTTGCAATCATAGTTGCATTCGTAATGCTAAGTTGCAGTTGATTTGCGACAAGCGGTTGTTTCACAGATTTTTTCAAAAGTTGAATTTGCATAGGAGTTTGATTAGACACGCCGAAGTGACGAACTTTTCCACTACTCTCAAGTTTATCAAAAGCTTCAGCAACTTCATCTGGTTCTACTAATGTATCTGGACGATGCAATAGTAGTATATCTAAGTAATCTGTTCTAAGACGTTGTAATATTTGATCAACAGATTCTAAAATATGTTCTTTCGAGAAGTCGAACATTCCTTTACGAATACCACATTTAGATTGCAAGATGATCTTCTCGCGTACATCGTCGCTCATATGTATTGCATCTGCAAAGATTTCTTCGCATTGACCTCCGCCATAAATATCGGCATGATCAAAGAAATTAGCACCTAAATCTAATGACCCTTGTACGAAACGTTCAGCTTGAGTTTTATCAAGAGAATTGATTCGCATACAACCTACAGCAATTACAGGTACTTCTAATGCAGATGTTCCAAGTTTAATTGTTCTCATCGTTACATTCCTCCTAAAACTTTTTTGTACACACATTAACAAACTTACCCGCTAACGAAAAAGTAGCATCGGAAGCATAATCAAATAGATATCCATAGAATTGCTTTTACCGAGTTGCCATAATATCGAGATAACAACTCGTACACTACCTATTGTTACATACTTTTTAGTGAATGCTCAATGGCATAATCATCTTTTATTTACTTTCTTAGTATACCGCAATATAGAAAGTAGAGAATGTTTTGCTATTTGTGACTTTGTGGTTTTTCGCGAATCCCTGAAGACACAATTAGACCATGATTTGCAATATTCATAATCATCGCGCCAATTTCATTTGGGGTTTCGGGAAGATTATTCTCTAACCAATACATAATCATACCTACAGCGGCAGATGTCATATAGGCAAGTAAATAATGTGTAGGTACAGGAGCTGAAGAAGTACCAGGAATGTGTAATTCAAATTTATTATATAAAGCGCCAGTTAATATTTTTTTAAGATGTAATACATACGAAGGATCACCTTTAGATCCTAATATAGTCGTATAAAATTGGCGATCCGCACTTAATTCTTCTAGTATGGCAACGATTCTGGGGTATGGAATGTTTTGATCAGCATATTGACCATGCTCATAAGGATCAACTTGCTTAATAAGTTCAGTCAATATATCAATCTTTTCATTCATAATCTGTTGCACCATATGACGAACATCTTGATAGTGCAGATAAAATGTACCACGATTTAAATCTGCTACATTCGCAATGTCTGTTACAGTTACATGATCCAAACCTTTCTGCTCTATACAAGTAAGTAATGCTTGCAACAGCTGTTGCTTCGTTTTCACTTGTCTTCGATCATATCTAATCGTCATTTGATCACTCCTTATACTATCTTAATGAACAGAAAAACTGTTCACTGTTGATTAGTTAACAGTTAGCTAAACATTGATTATTGTGATTGCTACTACCTCTTATTATAATAGACAACATAATCATTATTCAACGCTATGTTGATTAAAATAAGGAGTGAGTCAGTATGAAGATAAGTAAGTATAAAGGTTATGCAATCGTAATTGTAGCTGTTCTAGTTGTGACGATAATATTTGGAGTAGCGATGTTTGGTTCCATCGCAGATGCTAAGCCAAAAGAGCTTCCGGTTGCGCTAATTGTACTTGATGAAGGAGTATTAATGCCAGATGGAAGTGTCTATAATGTTGGAGCTACGCTTGCACAGCAATGGCAGGCTAATGCTGAGCTACCTTTCGAGTGGCAGCAAGCGACTTCCGAAGAAGAACTCCAACTTCAATTCGATAATCAAGAAGTATATGGAGCAATCATATTGCCGAAGGAGTTAAGTGCTAATCTGTTATCTTTAGCAACGCCTACTCCAGAGCAAGCTATAATGAAAGCAATTTACAATGAAGGAATGAATTCACAAGCAACAAGCGTTATTAAGCAAGTAATGCACAATGTATTGGGTGTCATGAATGAGCAACTATCACAACAATTACTAACTCAAGTAAGTGCACAAACTGGTGGGGCGATTCCTGCCACTATTGCAGCAGAGTTGATCTCACCAATTCAGTTGGAAGAACAAATTGTTCATCCTATTGGTGAGCGTCAAGCGATGGGTAATGCACCGGGATTACTCACGCAAATGTTGTGGATCAGTAACTTAATAACTGCAGCAGCACTGTTTTTCATATTGCGTAAATTTAACGCAACCGCTATTCATCCATTGAAGAATAGAGTAGAACAAGCAACTATCGGATTAATTTTACCAATAATAACTTCGGCGTTGATGGTATGGATGGCTTCATCATGGTACGGAATGGAACTTACATCATCCTTTGAAACATGGGTATGGTTAACGGTTGTATCCTACAGCTTCTTCTATATGCAGTCCGCTTTGTTAAACTGGATTGGATTACCTGCCATGGGTTTACTCGTATTACTAATGTTCTTCTCAATGCCAGTGATGAATCTCGCACCGCAGTTTTTATCGGATGTGACGGTAACCTATTTATATAATTGGACTCCACTTAGAATTGCAACATCGAGTATTCGAGAAGTCTTATACTTTGGCGGATTACAGTTTAATACAAATACAGCAATAACGATCTTAACCATCGCGATTTTATCAATGGTATTATTGATAACTTCCAGTGTTGCAGGGGAACGTAACAATAATGAAAAACAAATTAGTGTTAAGTAATAGTCCTATGATGACTAATTTAATATAATGCGAATACGATATACGAGGAAAGAGTAATCCGCTAAGTGGGTAGCTCTTTCTTTTGTTTTATATGGAAATGATTACAAGAAATACTGCTTGTGCTACAATGAAAATATATCATCAAGAAGAATAAAGAGCATGTAAATTGTTATAGATAGGCATGAATATAAGTGTTATTGAAAACGTGTTCACGGTATGAAATTATAATAAACGTGACAGATGATGTACCTCTCAAATTTGAATATGCTGGCTAAAGGATTTATTTAAGTCAAGTAAGTAATAAAACATTTTAGGGGGATCTGATATGACTTCATCATTACATTCCATTATTGCAATTAATCAATTAGGTTATCGAGAAGCAGATAGTAAAAAAGCGATACTTACAGAGCTTGAAGGTGATTTCTACGTAGTAGATTTTTATAGCAATGAGAAAGTATTCCAAGGTACCACAACAGAAGCTAAGTATGACCAAGCATCAGGGACAGTAGTTAGTACAGCAGATTTCTCATCGTGCAGAACACCGGGAACCTACTATATAGCATTTGAGCCTGAAGTGAAATCCTACCCATTTATTATTGGAGACGATGTGTATTGTGATGTACAACGCGCTTTACTTAAAGCATTTTACTATTTACGCTGTGGCGTTGAATTAGATGAGCAGTATGCCGGAGTATGGAAACATGGTCCATGTCATACATCTCTAGTCCATGTGCATAGCGCCCCAGATCAACAATTTGATGGATGTGGTGGTTGGCACGATGCTGGAGATTATGGTAAATACATTGTTGCAGCAGGAAAAGCAGTCGCTGATTTACTACTAGCCTATGAGTGGTATCCACAAGCATTTGTGACACCAATTCCATTACCAGAAAGTAATGATCGTATGGATGACGTGCTACATGAGTGTAAAGTAGAACTTGATTGGATGTTACGAATGCAAGATCAAGCAAGTGGCGGTGTATATCACAAATTAACAACATTAAAGTTTCCACCAAACGATACGATGCCAGAAGCTGATCTTGCTCCACTATATGCTTCACCTATATCAGCGACAGCTACTGCTAGTTTCGCAGCAACATTAGCATTAGCGGCTCGCATCTATCAATCTATAGATGAAAATTATGCTGTACATTGCTTACAACAAGCGAAATTTGCTTGGAAATGGCTTGAAGAGCATCCGAGTTATCCTGATTTTCATAATCCAACTGATGTTGAAACTGGTGAATATGGGGATCCAGTAGATCATGATGAACGTTATTGGGCGGCAGCTGAATTATATCGTACAACTGGAGAGGCGAAATACCATGAAGTTTTTCTAGACTTGGTAAGAGAACAAGATTTCGATCACTATCAACTTGGTTGGACTGATATGGGAGGATACGGTACGATCTGCTACTTGCTTACGGAGCATGATCAAGATAAAGCTGTTGTTGCGCTACTTCGCAATGGATTACAACAAAGAGTAACACAATTAGTGGAGATTAGTAAACAGGATGGATACGGAATTTCAATGTTACCTGAGCACTATGTGTGGGGGAGCAATATGAATGTTATGAACAATGCGATGCTTTTACTAATTGCGGATAAATTATGTTCTACCTCGCAGTATGAAGCTGTTGTTGCACAGCACGTGCATTATATACTTGGCACCAATGTGATGGGTACCAGCTATGTCACAGGATTTGGTTCTAAGCCGATAATGAATCCACATCATCGTCCATCAATTGGAGATGGTATTGTTGATCCTGTTCCTGGTATGCTATCTGGGGGTCCGAACAAAAATTTACAAGATGAAATTGCCATAGCGGAGCTTCAGGGAGCAGCACCAGCGGCAGCATTTATCGATCATATAGAGAGTTATGCGACCAATGAAATCACTATTTATTGGAATTCACCAGCTGTATTTGTACTATCTCATTTTATATAATATCTCGACTTACATGACATAACAAACAGCCTGCCAAAAGAGATGATATACCATCATCAATGCTTTTGGTAGGCTGTTTATTGTAATTGAGCAATTATATCTGTCTAGATAATATATTATCCGTTGCTTGCTCGCAAAACACCCAGACTTGATTCAAATATGTATGATTGGTCGCATAGGCGGGATAGTATTGATCGCTAGTAAGATATCGCACAAGTTGAAAAGGATGAGGTTTCTCACTTGTTGCAGCTTTCATAACGATTCCTCGATGGTTAATAAGTGATCCAGTAATGTCTGAATAGTTAGCTGAAGTACATATATCATAATAAAGCTTCGCCATACTACTTGTTGGCTGTGAGGTAGGATTTTGTAACCTAGCGAGCATGCGATAGCGAGAGCTTAGATTGGCTATCGTTTCGGGAGATAGTTTAACTCGATTAATTTGCAGCGCATTAACTCTAACTTTTTGTCCTTTTAATTGATCTGAGAGTTTAATTGTTAAGAGAAATAAAGCCATTTTTGAATCTCCATATAATTTGTAACTATTGAACGGTCGTTGATTGGCGTATTCACCGCGTAGATTATCATACTCAATCTGCCTTTTTGGATCAAAGAAATGTTTAATATTTGTTGTACATGCATGTAGAATAGCAGGTTGCTTGGCCTTGCCCAGTTGAGGTAACAAAAGCTGTGTTAATAAATACGGACCAACAACATTTGTAGCAAAAGACAGCTCAATATTATCTTCACTTAACAAATATCGAGGCTCACCATGCTTCAAATAAGCAGCATTATGAATGAGTAGATCAAGTTTCTCAAATTTCTCGATGAATTGTTGGACAAATTGTTGAATAGAAGCGAACGAAGAGATGTCGAGTTGCATTAACGTAATGTTATTATTTCCTGTACTGCTGATCAACTCTTGTTGAATATTTCTACTGCGCTGGATACTTCTACAAGCCATAATGACATGGTCACCTTCTGAGGCGAATTTTTGTGTTGCAGCTTTACCAATGCCTGAATTAGCACCAGTAATAATTACGGTACGACTCATCGAAATACCTCCAGCTATCTATTTTAAATTAGATTTATTGTAAATACATTGAAATTATGTAGTAAAGTGTCATATGGATTAAACACATATTATCATGAATCTATTATCTATGTCTGTACTGAAGGCGAACAGCGATATATTTATATGGAATGAATTAGCTAGAATCTGGTTTCCTTATCGCTTCATATTATTGAGGGGATCCAATTTTCAACATGATATTTCATAAGCAATATTGAAAATTATCGTTGGAAGGGGAATGTGAGTTGTTAAATCTAATTGCAGCATTGCCTAGTATCGTATCGGAAAGTCGATGTGAAGTGCGTCGCATCCTTGATAATTTAGACCATTGGAGTGACGTTGAATTAACTAACAGCGAATATATTATACCTACGCATACTCCTTACAAAGAAAAGCGAATGAATGATGCGACCATGTTATCAAAAGATTGGACAAACCGAATAATAAATGGTGACAACTTACTAGCTATGCAAGCTTTATTAACTGATAACTCTGCGCTTGGACAGCCTTCATTACGAGGGAAGATTGATCTTATCTATATTGATCCACCATTCGATAGTGGGGTAGATTATCGCTCGCAGCATACAATATCCAGTTCGACTAGTGAACAATCAACAGTTATGACTCAGATCGCGTACTCTGACTCATGGAGAGATGGTACCGTGAGTTACTTAAGGATGATTTGCCCACGATTAATGCTGATGAGAGAACTGCTAAGTGAAACTGGTTCAATCTACGTGCATATTGACTGGCACGTTGGTCATTATGTGAAAATATTGTTAGATGAAATTTTCGGTAGAGATCAATTTCGTAATGAGCTTGTTTGGCAAAGGGATGCTGTTGGAAAGGGAGCCAAAAAAGGTTCAAAGCAATGGTCAAGAGAACTGGAGAGCATCTATGTATATTCCAAAAGCGATAAGATGTACTTTCAACAACCATTTCGTCCTGCAGATCAACTTACCTATACTCAACTGAAAGAATTTCGATATGCTGAAGAAGATGGACGTAAGTTTAAAATCGTTACATTAGGTGATTATTCTTTGCAATCCATTGAGCAGATGAGAAGTAATAATCTGATTTATACAACATCAAGTGGAAAACAATATAAGAAGTATTACTTAGATGAATTTCAATTGGCAATCGGTTCACTATGGAATGACATTCCAAATCTATCGCATGGTCGGAATAATGAACGATTACATTTTGAAACACAGAAGCCAGAGAAACTTCTTGAGAGAATTATTGCAGCGTCAACACCAAGTGATGGTTTAGTTGCTGACTTTTTCTCTGGTTCGGGTACGACAGCGGCAGTTGCTGAGAAACTAGGTCGCAGATGGATTTCATCTGATCTTGGAAAGTCGGCTATAATGACCTCTCGGAAACGACTACATCAAACATGCAGCAAACCTTTTCTCTTTCAAATTATGAGTAAACGAGAACGTGAACAAGTAATAGAAGTGATTAGTGATGAGACAAAGCAACATGCATTTTATATTTTGCAAAGCTTTGGAGCAGAACCGATCATTGAACCTCTAGATGGGTATTTTGCTGGGAGTATGTCTAATACGAATACCATTGTCTTCGTTGATTATAACAATAAGCTCAATAATCGCCTTAGTATCGAACAGTTAAAAATGAAGTGTGCAAAGCGATATAATAAAATCATTGTTCTGAGATGGGCATTTGATCACAAGCTAATAGAGTCCGGACAATATGAGGGAATAGAATTGTATATTATCCCTGAACAACTTCGCTACTTCTCAATTCATCTTATCCATGCTCAGAAACCTTTGAAGACAGTGAAAATTAACTTTTCACCAGTTGCTATACTAACGGTATGCTCACCGATTATTGAAGTATATGATGATCAATGGCTCCATATCCATCTACAGCTAGAACATTATCATAGTCTCGCCGCTCATTATTCTATAGCTGCTTATCCTGAGCTACACAACATTATTAAGCAGGACCCACTGGCATTAATTGAATATTGGAGTGTGGATAGTGACTATGATGGACAATTATTTCGTAATGAGTGGAGACAACATCGGCAATATGCTCACAAGAAGCAAACTGATCATAGAGTTGCAACAAAACTTAAGATCACGGTACCTCGAAAATATGGTCAACGCACAATATGTGTGAAGGCATATGATATTTTTGGTTATGAAAGTGAATGGAGTACTACATTGACTGACAGCGATATTGCTCAAGGAGGCGATGATCATAGCAAGAACATATAAGTCAGAAGGAAGAAGAATAACGAATGCCTTGCAGGGAGTACTTGGTTTTATAAGTTGCTTTTTATATTTCTATGTCTTTACAGATTTACATTGGAGCTTTCTTGTTATGTTTCTATTAGCTGGAGTAATCATTGCTGAATTAGCGGGACAGAAATGGACTGCTATGCGTCGTCAATCTGCTAAGTCTAACAGAAATCGTCAGACTACTAGAGGAAGTCAGAGCAGAAGAGAGTAGAGAATAAAGTGAAAAGAGTAAGCGAAAAAAGTGAATATTGGAAGTAAATAAAACAAGTATGTAAAAGAGCGTTACCATTTGTCATTAATGAATATGACAAGTGGTAACGCTCTTATTGTTATTAATATGGATCAGAGGATTGGCTATATTGCTCTGCAGCTTTAACCGCTTGATCTTCTTCTTTGGAGGTTTGCGTACTCATTGCAGCTTTAACTCCTTCAGCTACGCGACGGCCATAATCAGCATCACTTAGTGTAACGTTATGAATCAGTAGCTCTTGTATTTCTTTGCGACATTGAATAAGAATACCAACAAGATTTGAGATAAGCTCATCCTTTTCCCAGTCACTTAGTCTTCGATAAGTTTCACCAGCTTGTCCAAAATTGTTCTCTCGATCAATTTTTTCACGAACGAGATGGCCTTCGATAAATGGTGTGTGCTCTTTACCAGGATTAGTTGCTTCCTTCAATCCACCTAGCAGAGAAGGTTCGTAGTTTACATGTGGATTTTTATATTGCCCAAAATTTTCACGGACATCCATTTGTCCTGCTTCTTGATTAGTTGCCACCACTTTGTTCGGTTTATTAATGGGTACTTGCAAATAATTGGCGCCTACCCGATGGCGTTGTGTATCCGAATAAGAGAATGTTCTTCCCTGTAGTAACTTATCGTCGGAGAAATCTAATCCATCAACGAGAACCCCCGTACCAAATGCTACCTGTTCAACCTCAGCGAAGTAATTTTCAGGATTACGATTCAACACCATTTTACCGACTTTATGCCATGGAACTTGATCCTTATACCATAGCTTTGTTGGATCAAGCGGATCAAAGTCAAACTCTGGATGATCATGATCTTCAAGAATTTGTACAAATAATTCCCACTCTGGATAGTTACCTTCCTCAATCGCTTGATATAAATCGCGTGTAGCATGATCATGACTTAGCTTTTGAATCTCATCTGCTTCTTTTTGCGTAAGATTACGAATTCCTTGTACCGGTTCCCAATGATATTTCACAAGTACGCCTTTTCCTTCCGCATTAACCCAACGGTATGCATGAACACCTGATCCTTGCATTTGACGATAGTTGGCAGGAATTCCCCAAGGAGAGAAGAGGAATGTAAACATATGTGTGGATTCAGGGGTTTGACAAAGGAAATCGAACATTCTTTCCATATTATTAGTATTTGTAACGGGATCTGGCTTGAATGCATGAACCATATCAGGGAACTTAAGTGGGTCACGAATAAAGAAAATCTTTAAATTGTTACCTACAAGATCCCAGTTACCATCCTCGGTGTAAAATTTCACAGCAAATCCACGTGGATCACGTAGTGTTTCAGGTGAATGTCCACCATGAACAACAGTAGAGAAACGAACGAAAACAGGGGTTTGTACTTCCGTATTCGTAAATACTTTAGCACGTGTATATGTAGAGATAGGTTTACCATCTACCGTACCGTACGACTGGAAATAGCCATGTGCCCCAGCACCTCGTGCATGAACAACACGTTCAGGAATACGTTCACGGTCGAAGTGACTAACTTTTTCAAGGAAATCGTAGTTTTCCATTGTCATAGGTCCGCGATTTCCAACAGTCCTGACACTTTGATTGTTCGTAACTGGATGACCTTGTCGATTCGTTAAGGTTTGGTCATTAGTTTGTTGTTGATCACTCATAGTAACAGCCTCCCTAAACTTCTCATTAGCTTCTCGAGATACTATCATATCGATGACAAATAAATCTGAAGCAACATGATTATTGTTGTAATACAGTTAAGTATTTCCATAGGAGAATGAAATATGTACCATAACAGAAATTGTATAGTTGATTCATTAAAAACTGATAAAGTTATAATAAAAACAATGTTATTTCATTATGTTCTAGCATTACGACAAGCAATGAAAAAGAAGAGATGAAGCTGACCGAGCAATATCGGTAACTTCATCTCTTCTATGACGGTTAATGTATTAAATAATAACTGCAGTACCGCTTACTGCAACCATTAACATACCTTCACGAATAACTTCATAATCGATATCTACCCCGATAATAGCATTCGCGCCCAGTCGATGAGCTTTTTCTTGCATTTCAGACATCGCAGCATCTCTAGCTTCTTGTAGCTTAGTTTCATAAGCACCAGAACGTCCTCCAACAATATCAGTAATCGAAGCTAGAAAATCACGTACAACGTTGGCCCCCATAATAACTTCGCCAGTAGTAAGCCCTAAATACTGTCTCACCGGGAAACCTTCAACAGTAGAAGTAGTCGTAATAATCATAATATTCCCTCCTAAACTTTTTGTAGCTTCACGAATGTTACTGAGTAAACAAAAAGTAACTTCAAAAGCATAAGCTAAACTTTTTGTAGCTTCACGAATGTTACTGAGTAAACAAAAAGTAACTTCGAAAGCATAAGCTAAACTTTTTGTAGCTTCACGAATGTTACTGAGTAAACAAAAAGTAACTTCGGAAGCAACTTCATTAATATTCTCAGTCGATGTGTAATTAATATGTAAGTCTAGTACGCAGCAACGTAGGTATAAGTTTCCTACATCTTATCGTAGTCTAACAATGTCAGTTTTATTCCATCTTGATATGACGGAAAGAATTGTTCTAACAATCTATCACCGATAGCTTAATAGATTCATATAGATATAGCAATAGTTACTAATGTAGTAATCATTGTATAACGTGAATTGAAAATATATTAGGTAGGTGATTACATGTTACTAGAGCAAACACAGTTTATTGAATTTCAAATAGATCAGGAACGCTATGCTTTTTATATAGAAGATGTGCAAGAAATTATTAAGATACAAGTGCTCAAACAATTCCCACATGCTATCCCCTATGTCAAAGGTGTGATTAATTTACGGGGACAAATAGTACCTGTAGTAAGTTTACGTGGATTATTTCATTATCGAGAAGTTGAGCCAACGAAAGATACTCGTATTATATTCGTTAATCATAACAACAGTATCATTGGAGTTATTGTCGATGAAGTACAAAGAGTAGCTTCGTTCTCTACTATCCAACCTCCCCCTGAAAAAGTGGGCGATATGAAAGGGAGTACCTTTGTTGGCATAGGTGTTGCAGAAGATGGGTTAGTAGCTATTATTAGAATCGGACAGATATTATAGATTAGGAGTAAAGAGATAGAATTAATTTAATAGGAAAAATAGTTATATGTGGTTGAATATAGTTTTATCAAAGCTAAAAAATGATATTATATGTATATTAAAGCGATTAACTTAATTCTATGACATCACATTTAGGAGGACACTGATTAATGGAACATTTGCACGGCTCGCATGATGTAGTACTTATAATGTTTTCATATATCGTTGCAGTTGTAGCGTCATATACTGTTCTAGAACTAACTGGGATAATTAGCGTATCTAAAGGAAGAAGCCGTTGGTTATGGCTTTTGTTCGGTGCCGTCGCCATGGGAGCAGGTATCTGGTCGATGCATTTTGTCGGCATGCTTGCGTTCACGCTTCCAGTACCTATTATGTATAACTTGTCTGTTGTACTGCTTTCTATGGTCGTAGCTGTCGTTGCCTCATTCCTTGCGTTATTTATTGTAGGACGCAATGAATTAACGCTAATACAGTTGCTAACCGGAGGGTTGCTTCTTGCAATCGGTATTTCTGCGATGCATTATATTGGAATGGCTGCAATGCAAATAGATATTAAGTATGACATATTCTACTTCGGACTATCCATCTTAATAGCACTTGTTGCATCTATTGCAGCGTTATGGCTATCGTTCTATTTCCGTAAAGGTGAAGGACGATATGTAGGCTGGAAGAAGCTAGGTAGTGGTTTAATTATGGGAGCTGCAATAGTTGGTATGCATTACACAGGGATGATGGCTGCTGAGTTTCATATGGGTGGAAAAGCTATGTTTTCTTCAGGCATGGAGCTAGACCAGAAGCGACTTGCGTACTTTATATCTGCAGGAACTTTGTTTACGTTAGGGCTATCATTAATAGGAATATACATATCAAAGCTATTTTCACATAAAGATTCCGAATTACAAGAAAAGTCAGACGAGATTTATATTATTAATCAAGAGTTACGGCAATTGAACGATAACTTGGAACTATTGGTAGCGGAACGCACAGAACAGCTTGAGAAAGCACATGACGAAGCGATTAAGGCAAATATGATCAAAAGCCAATTTCTTGCTAATATGAGTCACGAATTGCGAACACCACTCAATGCTATTATTGGATATAGCGAGATGTTGCAAGAAGAAGCAGAAGAACTGAACGAGCCTACATTTGTCGAAGATCTAGGGAAAATTAGTAAGGCGGGAAATCATCTGCTTGCACTTATTAATGATATTTTAGATATTTCTAAAATTGAAGCGGGCAAGATGGAAGTTCACTTCGAGACATGTAGAGTGACGGATTTGATTAAAGATGTGGTAGCGACGATTTCACCACTAGTGGACATAAATAATAATCAGTTGGAAATCGATTGTGAGGAAGGCGATATTACGACAGATGTAACAAAGCTACGGCAAATATTACTTAATTTACTTAGTAATGCGAACAAATTTACGAATGAAGGAAAGATTAGGTTACATATTTTTCGCGAAATAAGAGATGACAAAGAGGGTTATAGTTTCAGTGTTCAAGATACTGGAATAGGGATGAGCGATGAACAACTTGAGAAGCTTTTTCAGCCATTTATGCAAGCCGACTCCTCAACAACGCGCAAATATGGTGGTACTGGTCTAGGACTAGCAATTAGTCAGCGCTTCTGTAACATTATGAACGGAACGATAACTGTTGAAAGTGAGCTAGGAGTAGGTAGTAGATTCAAATGCTGGATTCCATTAGCTACTACGGAACAGGAATTGATGACGGATCCATTTATAGAGGCACCTTATGAGCTAGTGCAAGCAAATAGTGAGGTAAGTATTTTACTTATAGATGATGAGCCACTCAATCGACAATTGATGGAGCGCTATCTATCCGAAGAGGGATGGAAGATAGCATTTGCAGAAAGTGGGCAAGAGGGGCTTTTGTTAGCTAAACAGCTTAGACCAAAAGTCATTTGCCTCGATATTCTTATGCCGAGTATGGATGGATGGAGCGTCTTGATGGCTCTGAAGGATGACCCTGAACTTGCCGACATTCCCGTTGTCATCTGGTCGATGACAAGTGATAAAAATCTAGGATATACACTTGGAGCTTCAGAGTTTCTGATGAAGCCAGTACAACGTGAGCGGTTAATAGACGTACTGGACAAATATGTATCTAATTCTACTGATCATACTATCCTCGTTATTGAAGATGACACAACGACGAGTGAACTAATGACGAAGCTTTTACATAAAGAAGGCTACACAGTAACTCAGGCTCATAATGGTAGAGTTGCTTTGGAATGTATAGCTAAGGAAGTTCCACAACTAATTATTCTGGACTTGATGATGCCAGAAATGGATGGATTCCAGTTTATCGAAGAATTACGTAAGCAGCATTTGTGGAGAGATATTCCGATTGTGGTACTAACAGCGAAGTCGATTACAATGGAAGATCGCATTAGATTGAAGGGTTATGTAAAGAACGTTATTCAAAAAGGAATGTACGATCAGAAATCGTTATTAAATGAAATTCATCAGTTAATATCAGGTGTTAAAGGAGATTGACCGACATGCACACGTACATCATATTATTAGTGGAAGATAACGAAATGAATCGCGATATGCTTTCTAGGCGCTTAGTCCGCAAAGGTTTTCGAGTTATTACAGCGGAAGACGGTCAACAAGGGATAGATCTCGCTATTCAAGAAAACCCTGATCTTATTTTGATGGATATGAGTTTACCTGTTGTAGATGGCTGGGAGGCTACAAAAATAATTAAAAGCTCTCCAAAGACACAATCAATTCCGGTTATTGCATTAACTGCTCATGCGATGGCTGGTGATGAAAAGAAGGCGTACAGCGCGGGTTGCGATGATTTTGATACGAAGCCGATTATGCTGGACCGGCTACTTGGGAAAATAGAAGAGAGACTGACAAAACATATAGAGTAAATTTATTTTTTCGTTCATTGTTACTTGTACAAAAAGTTGCATATACCGTACGATCGGAGCATAAGAAATGGACCAACTCAAACTTAACTTAGCAAAGATATTAATCGTTGATGATCAGGAATATAACGTAAGTCTTTTGGAGCGAATACTTGGACGCGCTGGATTTAAACAATTATTTAGCACAATGGATCCTTATCAGATTGAGAAGATGTTAGATGAGGTTGATCCTGACATCATATTGCTCGATTTACATATGCCAAGGATGGATGGTTTACAGGCGCTTAAGTTAATTCGCGAAAAGTCAGGTCGAAATAATTATTTACCAGTACTGATGCTTACAGCTGATATGACATCAGAAGCCAAGCAAGAGGTGCTCCAGGCAGGAGTTAATGATTTTTTGACCAAGCCTTATGATCGAACAGAAGTTATTCTCCGCATCAACAATTTATTGAAAACAAGATATTTACATATGCAACTTCAACAGCACAATAATACGCTTGAAATGAGAGTACGTGAACGAACAGAAGAACTTCAGCAAGCAAAATCGGAAATTTTGCAATTGCTTGGTAAAGCAGCGGAATATCGCGATGATATGACAGGGCAACATACACAACGAGTAGGTCTCTTATCTGCTTTAATTGCAGGACGTTTAGGGCTTACAGAAGGGCAGATTGATTTGATTAGAAGGGCAGCCCCTCTTCACGATATTGGGAAGATAGGTATTCCTGACGACATTTTGTTGAAACCAGGGAGATTTGAACCCCATGAATTTGAACGGATGAAGACACATACGACAATTGGTGCCAATATTTTGGAAGGTAGTTCATTTACTGTCTTGAAGATGGCAGGAATTATTGCGAAGTCACATCATGAAAAATGGGATGGTTCTGGTTATCCCGAGGGGCTAAAGGGAGAAGAAATTCCTCTGGAGTCAAGAATTGTAGCACTTGCAGACTTTTTTGACGCACTGACTCATGAACGGCCATACAAAAAAGCTTGGAGTTATATAGAAGCAATTACGGAAGTAGAAAAACAGAAGGGCTATCATTTTGATCCTCAAGTTGTTGATGCTTTTCTATACTTAGTTGAACATAATAAATTGGTTGAATTAGCTACATCATAACGCTATCTTCATAATTATTCAAAATCGCTTGCTTGGTAAATGTCGGTTTACACTTACATTGTACTAAGAGGCGATTTTTTTTGTGTAGTTTAATCGCATGAAAAGCAATAAATATTTTAGTAGAACTGTATTAATGAGAGGAGGAAATAATAATTAATTCGAACAAAAATAATTCCATACTTTCATATAGAGAAATATTTCAATGGCATGAACATGAGAAATTAGTATACACACAAGATTTACATGATACTATTTTGCAAGAACAAATTATATTGGCAAGAGCTTTGGAACGATTAATGATAGATTACGCTACTATGCAAAGTAAAGATATTAAAGAACAATTTACTAGATTATATGAACATCAACAAGACATTATTTATAACATGCGACAATATTGTACGCAGTTAAGATCACCAGCGCTAATTGGTGAGAATTTGGAAGATGCAATTATGAGGTTAATTGATGGTGTTCATTTACAATCAAACATTGAAGTCTCCACTCGTATTATTGTTAATATCCGCTGTGGCCAAGAGATTGAAAATCATCTTTTTCGAATGATACAGGAGTTATTGCGTAATGCTATGAAACATTCTGAAGCTACGGAAATTACTATAAATCTTAGCATCGATAGTGAGCTTATTAATCTTGAATATTATGATAATGGAATTGGTATGGAAATGCCTCAAGCGTTAATACAGAAGCGGGTTCAACATATGGGGTTAAGTGGACTGTATTATCGAACAGAGGTTTTAGGCGGAGATTTACTTATAAAAACTGCATTAAATGAAGGAGTAAAGATAAGTATTCTCATTCCGCAATCGTAAAACGTATAGTGTATAAAAACAGCTATCCTTCGAATTTAGAAGTGCTAGCTGTTTTCTATGTTGCTATAAATTACGAAGAGATATTCAAATTTTTCCGATAATCTGATGGAGAGACACCGTTATATTTTTTGAAGACCCGACTGAAGTAGAAGCTATCATGATATCCCACTAATTCAGCAACTTCTGCCACGCTATAATGATGTGCACGAAGTAATTCTCGAGAACGTTTCATGCGAAATGATGTCAAATAGTGATTAGGCGTCATACCTGTATATCGTTCGAATAGATAAGCAAATCTTCTGCGTTCTACACCAATGTATTGTGAGATATGTGTGACAGATAGTGGCCTATTGTAACGTAAATGCATATACTGAACTGCTTGAAGCATAAGTTCAGATTTTTTGCTTTGCGTACATTGTTGAATGGAGATTAATAACGTTTCGAGTAATTTAAAGAATATAACTTTTGTTTGAATACTTGTTAAAGGGTTAGGACGTATATAACGTTCTGCAAGTTCATCTATAGATTGCGTAATGTTTTCATTAAGACTTGTTGGAATTAAAAATTGCTCTGTATAGATCGGATAAACCAGTTCATCTTCTTGGTTAATACGATATTGCAATACGGCATAGTTCCAAGGCTCGTCTTCTTTCACTACAAGATCTAATTTCATATTAGCACCAGTGTGCAACAACGTACCTGGTTTTACATTGTAGCGTGTACCATTAATGACGACCTCTGCACATCCTGTTAATGTAATCACTAATTCGCTGCAGTCAGATGAGGTATATCCAGTGAAGGAGTGACGTGCTGATGAGATTGTATGTTTAATTATATCGACAAATTGAATGGAAGCTTCGGAAAAGTATTCTATTATTCGAGGTATTGGGTATTCCATAATTATAATTCCTTTCATTTGTTCATAGAAATAGCAAAAATCAATCCAATTATAGAGAATTACTAAGAGTACAGAAGTTATGTACACAAATGATAATAATTATCAGTATCAATTGAATTTTATCAAATGAATGTCTAGCTGTACATGGACAAAAATACAATTTAGATGAAATGTTTATAATGCTTATGAAAAAATATCTATATGAGTAGCGTAATTTAAATAAAGTAGAGAAAGATAGCATGGACAAAAGACAATATGAATATGAAATAATGTGTAAAGTCTGATGACAATAGTTAATTCATATAAATAATGACGATTCATTTTGCTATTAAATTGCCCAAGACTATAACTATTGCTAAGCACTATAAATTTTGTGTACAGACATAACTTTTGTTCTAGGTGAATAAAGTTGCACAAAGGAAACAATCGGCGTATACTATAAAAAACGGAGTATAATCTTACGCAGCGAATTTTCGCTACGAAGAAGAATATCAAGAACCTACAAAAGTTTAGATATGATTTCGAAGTTACTTTTTGTTACGAAGAAGTAGCTCGAGAACCTACAAAAAGTTAGATATGCTTACGAAGTTACTTTTTGTTACTAAGAAGTATCTCAAGAATCTACAAAAAGTTTAGGAGGGATTATTTTTGAAATTACAAAGAGCTGGAATTCAACGATTGATGCTAGTAGGTATGGTATTACTTTTAAGTTGGGGTGCAATGGCATGTTCCAATCAATCCCTGAATACAGAAGAAGATGACGTTATTCATGTTGTAACGACGATAGCTCAAATTGCTAATCCGATTTCAGAAATTGGCGGAGAGCATGTTAAAGTAACAAGTCTAATGGGTTCAGGTGTTGATCCCCATTTATATCAAGCAACAACAGGCGACATTTCTAAATTAGAACAAAGTGATGTGATTCTTTATAGTGGTCTTCATCTTGAAGCTAATATGATTAAAGTATTTGATCAGATGAGTAAGTCCAAACCAGTTGTTGCAATCGGAGAAAGCATTGCTGAAGATGAGTTATTACGAGATGTAAAAGGAGCAATTGATCCTCATATTTGGTTCGATATCGATCTATGGAAGCAAGCACTAACAGCTGCGACAGAGCAATTAATAGAGATGCAACCACAATACAAGGATGATTTCCTTGCTAATAAGGAACAGTACTTTGCGAAGCTAGATAGTTTGAAACAGCAAAGTGTAGCAAAACTAAGTGAAATACCAGAAGAACAGAGAATTTTAGTAACAGCACATGATGCGTTCGGGTATTTTGGCAGAATGAATGATATTAAAGTTATTGGGTTGCAAGGATTAAGTACGGAAGCTGAAATCGGGCTTACAGATATTGAAGAAACGATTGATATTTTAATGGAGCATAAAGTTCCAGCAGTATTTATCGAAAGTAGTATTAATCCAGCATCGATTCAAGCCGTAATCGAAGGAGCACAAAAAAATGGGATTGATGTTCAATTAGGTGGATCGTTATATTCCGATGCAATGGGTGCAGAGGGAACAAGTGAAGGTACGTATATTGGCATGTATGAACACAATGTAACAACTATTTATGAGGCATTAATGGGGAAGGGTGAGTAACATGTTACCTGTTATAAGTGTAAATAATCTATCAGCAGCCTATCGTAAAAATCAAGTGCTTCAAGATGTAGAATTTCAGGTGGAAGCTGGAACATTAACAAGTATTGTCGGTCCCAATGGAGCAGGGAAATCAACGTTAATTAAAGTAATGCTTAATCTACATCCACGTTTATCTGGAGATGTTTCCTTTATGGAAATGCCCTATAGCAAAGCGAAGAAACATATCGGTTACGTGCCACAGCGTGGATCTGTAGACTGGGATTTTCCAACGAATGCACTTGATGTTGTGCTTATGGGACTATACGGTAATGTTGGTTGGTTCAAATGGCCACAGAAAAAGCATCGAGAACTAGCTATGCAAGCTTTGTCTGAAATGGGTATGGCAGATTATAGTCAGCGGCAAATTAGTCAGCTATCAGGTGGACAACAACAGCGTGTATTTTTAGCTAGAGCATTAGTACAGGACGCGGATATTTATTTTTTGGATGAACCGCTCGCAGGAGTTGATGCTGCAACGGAACGTGTCATCATGGATACATTACAACAATTAAAAAGTCGTGGACGTACCGTTATGGTTGTCCATCATGATTTACAGACGGTAGAAGATTATTTTGATCATGTACTACTACTTAATCGAACAGTTATTGCACATGGCGCAACAGACAAAGTATTCACTAATGACCATCTCTACGCTACCTATGGCGGTACGCTACGCTGGATGGGAGAGCGAGTGAGATGATCGGATTTTTATCATATAACGCACAGTGGGTATTGCTTAGTACGTTGTTGTTAGGGATGGCATCGGGCTTAATCGGTACGCTCTCTTATTGGAAGCGACAAAGCTTAATGAGTGACACATTATCTCATGCAGCTTTACCAGGTGTTATCTTCGGATTTCTAGTTGCTGGTAGTAAAAATATGCCACTAATGCTAATCGGAGCAGCGATTAGTGCGCTATTAGGAGCATGGTTAATTAGCTGGATTACATCTTCTACGCGGGTGAAAGAAGATGCAGCAATGGGTATTATTCTTTCAGTATTTTTTGGACTGGGCATCATGCTTCTTACCTATGTGAATAGAATGCCAGGTGGCGGGCAAAGTGGACTGGATAACTTTATATTTGGTCAGGCAGCATCAATGGTATCTAATGATGTGAAATGGTTATGTGCACTAGCTGCAGTTGTTATATGTATTGTTGGACTATTATATAAGGAATGGAAGCTGTTTCTTTTTGATAGTGCATTCGCGCAAGGGATTGGTCTTTCACTTCGCTGGATGAATGCGATCTACACAGCGGTATTGGTACTAGTCATCGTCATTGGTATTCAAGCAGTAGGCGTTATCCTTATGGCCGCATTACTTATTATTCCAGCAGTTAGTGCAAGATATTGGACGCAATCTTTTCGCTTAGTTCTCATTCTGTCAGCTGCTATTGGTGGTCTTTCGGGAATGGTAGGAACATTCGTTAGCACACTTGGTTCAGGTTGGCCAACGGGTCCATTTATCGTAATTGCAGCATCGAGTATTTTTATTGTGTCATTAACTTTTGGTACGAGTAAAGGTTTACTCGTTGTATATTTACAACGTCAACAGCAGCGCAAGCAAGTGATTATTGCATCACAGCAGCGACGTGTAGAAAGGGGACAATAAGATGAGTTATACAGGTTGGATACTATTAACAGCATCTTTAGTTGGTCTTTCATGTGGCTTAGTTGGCGTGTTACTCATTTTACGAAGAATGGCGATGATGGCAGACGCAATTAGTCATACTGTATTGCTAGGTATTGTTGTTGCTTATCTTGTTACACAACAATTAAGTGGTGTACACATGTTGATTGGTGCGACAATAGCTGGACTCGTAACCGCATTACTTATCCAATGGTTTCATCAAGTGGGCGTACAACAAGAAGCATCGATAGGTATTGTATTTACAACATTATTCGCAATTGGCGTAATTCTTATCGCGACAAAGGTAGGCAATGCACATCTGGATGTGAAGCATACACTTATGGGTGAGATCACATTTATCCCATGGGAAAAAATCAATGTTCCGTTATTAGGTGATATTCCAGAAGCTGTAGTTATCTTATTATTCGTTCTTTTCGTCGTATTATTTTTCGTAGTGGCATTCTACAAAGAATGGAAGCTAACTTCTTTCGATCCGATTTTCGCGGCTAGCATTGGTATTCCTGTTACGCTTATGCATTATGTGTTTATGTCACTTGTATCGTTAACAAGTGTAGCTGCTTTTGATGCGGTTGGAGCGATAATGGTTATCGCGATGCTTATTACACCAGCAGCTGCGGCGTATTTATGGACTGATAAATTGTATATGATGCTTATATTAAGCAGTTTGTTCGGTGTATTGTCTGCATTTATGGGTTACTTTGGAGCGGTATGGCTTGATACGTCGATCTCTGGCGCAATGGCATTTGCAACGGGTATTATCTTTGCAATTAGCTTCTTTATTGCCCCACGTTATGGCATTATTGCTAAGCGTCGTAAAATACAAGTCGTTCAATAATAAGAGGAAACGTATTGTGAATAACGTATAAAAGGAACGATGAAGAGTCAATGACTTTTTCATCGTTCTCTTTTTTCGTTTGGAAGAGAATAATTCTAAAAAGGCTCAAAACCAAATTCAGTGCTTGAATATCAATTAAGGTTGATTTTGGTTTCTTCACTCGATAGATAACGGACATTAGAAACCTTATTTGCCGTATAGATCTCTATTATCGATCTTTTACGGACACAGACGCACTTATTCCACACTATTTGATGTATTTGGACTCCATTAAGGATAAATAACGGCTGCCATGTCCTTTAGAAAGTGATTCGATTGTGAAACTCATAAATAACGGCTTCTGTGTCCGTTCGGGTGTTAAGTAATGAATAACTTGATACTATCCCACCCATAGTATCTGCAAAACAAATTGAGATCATTAACCGAAACGTAATATAAACAAAGGGCTACATCCATGATCATGGATGTAGCCCTTACTATAATAGAGTAGAATTATTTTTTAATCCACAATGTTTCAATACGCTCGAGCGGAACATCTTTCGTTTCGGGTACCTTTTTCATCGTGAAGAGGAAGGTAAAGATTGAAAGTACTGCAAAAATACCGAATGTTAATGCAGGTCCAGCTGATGAAAGCAGTGGTGGGAACGATTGTGATACAACATAATCAGCTATCCATAAAGACATAGAAGCTATCGCTGTTGCGATACCACGTACATGGTTAGGGAATATTTCTGAAATAATTACCCATACAACAGGTCCAAGTGAAATAGCAAATGAAGCAACATACAATAGAATGAAAATCAATAGCAAGTAGCCGTCTGTATTTCCAGATTGGAAGCACCATGAAATAACGATTAAGCTAATCGCCATACCAGCAGAACCTACAAGTAATAATTGTCTACGACCGACCCTATCAATTAACCAAATTGCAAGAATGGTGAAGGCAAAATTGATAAACCCGACAAGAATAGTTTGAATCAGTGCAGCGTTTGTGCCGGCACCAGCTGCTTTGAAGATTTCAGGTGCATAATACATTACGGCATTAATACCTGTGACTTGCTGCATAACGGCAAGGACAACACCAACAAAAAGCGCCATTCTTAAAGTAGGACTTTGCAATAATGATTTGAATGTACCTTGTTTTTTTGTGAATGATTCCTTGATATCAATTATTTCTTGTTGTGCTAGTGTGGAACCATGAATTTTATTCAAAATGACAGAAGCTTCTTCATTACGATTTTTCTTAATTAACCATCTTGGACTTTCAGGAACAAAGAATAGTGCAATTAAGAAGATTACTCCAGGAATAACACCAACGCCAAACATCCATCTCCATGCACTATCTACTTGCCAAGAATGATCGCCACTTGAAGAAATCCATAAGTTAACGAAGTAGACTAGGAAAATACCTGTCACGGTTGCAAGTTGATTCAATGCTACGAGACGACCACGATATTTCGTAGGTGCAACTTCTGCATTATATAATGGACAGATTGTAGATGTAAGACCGATGCCAAGTCCACCAATAATACGAGCGATAATGTACATATCGAAAGTTTCTGGTATTGCAGAACCGATTGAGCTGATAATGAATAGTATAGCAGCTGCAATTAGTGTTTTTTTACGACCAAACTTCTCACTAAGAATACCTGAAAAACCTGCTCCGACAATACAGCCAACGATTAAGCTGGATACTGCCCAACCAACTTGAAAATCAGTTAAAGAAAACTTTTCGTCCATGAAGCCAATTGCACCTGATACTACTGCAGTATCAAAACCAAATAATAATCCGCCGATAGCAGCGACAATGGAAATTAATGTAACAAACTTCAAACTAGATGTTTCGTGTTGTGTCTGTTGTTGTGTGCTCATATACGATCCCCTCTAGCATGCAATGGATGCTATAACTTAATATGATGAATCCGTAAGTTATTGTAGCATGTTAACCTTATTTTATTCTCAAGGGATACCTTCAATTATTTGTGCAATAGTAGCACATTTTTAAGTAAGTGCTATAAATTAGCCTTTATCATCCTTTTCAAATAGTTGAACGATACTCAGATGGCGTTTTACCTACTACTTTTTTGAATACTCTACTGAAATAATTAGGGTCATTATATCCGACTAAATAGCATATTTCCTTTAAGCTAAGATCTTTATTTGTCATCCATTGTTTCGCATGATGAATTCGAATATTCGTAACATAGTCGATAAATGTTTCACCTGTTTGTTGCTTAAATACTTTGCTAAAGTAATAAGGATTCAGGTGTACATGCTCAGCAGTCTCTTCTAATGATAGTTCACGTTTATAGTTTTTTTCGATATATTGAATAGCATGATCAATCATATTAAAGGTTTGATGTTCTCTTTCTTGACGAATTTGCTGAATGGCTACTTGAACATAACTCATACGATCCGAGGCAGAAAGCAATAAAGGCTGAGTTACTTGTTGTTCCATGTCCTGAAATAAACATAATCGTTGCTTTTCATTTGCGTTAGTGGAGGCAAATACTGCCTCAAAATACGAGCGTCTCGCTCCATGTACGTTATGATGGATATTGCCTACCCCTATTGCAATAGGTTCATTATAACCAATGTTGAACAAATTAATGTTCAATAGTAATTGGCAGAGCGCTCCTATATGTGATCGCATCGTATGTAGCGAGTAGTTAGCCTCAGCTGCCATAATAAAAACAGCGATATGATCGTTGAAAACAGTACTTGCTACATAATGATAAATTTCTTGGATATGGTTATGTAGCTGTAATGTAAAGGTATCATAAAGCTCTTTTCGAAGTTGATACGATTGTGGCAACGCGATAACAATAGCACAACATTGCTCGATACGTAGTTGAAGGCTATCTGCAAGACTATAGATGTCTTCGTTCGTTATATTATCACTCATTAGACCAAGAGCTAGCTCAGTCTTCACCAGAGGAATTAATTCTGACAATTGTTGATCCTTTAATTGTTGTTGTTGTAGAGTTGCTTGTTCGGTTGCAATTTCATCAATTAGTGCATGTAAAAGTTTAACTATATCATTACGGTTTGCAGGCTTAACAAAGTAATCTCTAACGCCCATTTTAAGTGCTTCTTTTGCGTATTCAAAATAATCATATGCAGTTAGTAATACCATACGAGTATGAGGTAACGCGCTAATAATGTTTTTCAATGCAGTAAGACCATCAATTCCTGGCATACGAATATCCATCATAATAATATGTGGTTTATAGATCAGAGATTTCTGAATTGCATCTCGACCATTCTCTGCTTGTATAATCTCGAATTGACCCGGCATCATATTGTTAATAATCCATTCCATACCTTCGCGTTCTAACGCCTCGTCATCCGCTATTAGTATCCGATACATATGCAACCTCCCAAAACTTTTCATGTACTTCTTGTATAGACTAAATGCTAATGAAAAGTTACATCGTAAGCATAATAACTTTTCATGTACTTCTTGTATAGACTAAATGCTAATGAAAGTTACTTCGTAAGCTAAAACTTTTCATGTTTTCATACAATGACTGCCTGTATATGAAAAGTTACTTCGTAAGCATAATCTCTTGTTGTCGGGGAATACGTAGTTTAATCGTTGTCCCTAACCCAATTGTGCTGTCAATATAGACGGCATGTTGCTGACCATAAATTAACTGTAAACGTCTGAATACATTCCGACTGCCTAGTCCTGTTGAGCCTGTTTTTTGCTCTGAGGATAATGGTTTTTCTGAAGGTGAATCATAATTAAGTAAGTTCAATCTTGTCTGTTCATCCATACCAGTACCATTGTCTGATATTTCGATCCAGGTGTAAGTTTTATCGCCGTAGATATGCAAAGTAATTGTAGCTCCAGATTCCATGCCTTCAATGCCATGCATAAATACATTTTCTAATATCGGTTGTAATGTTAATACCGGTACGCGAGTAGTTAATTGCTCCTCATCTATATCAATAACGAAGTGCACTCGATCACGAAACCGAGTCTGTTGAATATAGAAATAATCTTCTG
Organism: Candidatus Pristimantibacillus lignocellulolyticus; assembly: GCA_023639215.1. Taxonomy (NCBI): domain Bacteria; kingdom Bacillati; phylum Bacillota; class Bacilli; order Caryophanales; family Paenibacillaceae; genus Pristimantibacillus (SeqCode); species Pristimantibacillus lignocellulolyticus (SeqCode). The sequence goes on along the minus strand of CP097899.1, from coordinate 1,255,835 downwards.
CATGTTTAACTTCGTCTCGTAATGGTACAGGTTTGTCCATTTGTCTTAAGTGATATCTTAGTAAATTTGACATCTTTACCGTCAGATCGCTCGTCCGCTCTGCTCCTTCAATAAGAGCGAGCTTAGACATTACATTTAATGAATTGAATAAAAAATGAGGATTAATCTGATTTTGTAAAACCTCTATTTCTAGCTCACGTAACTGCTTATCTTTCTGTAGAACTTCTTTATCCGAATCCATAATTTTTTGTAAATTTATTTGCATTTGCTCCAAGGCATCACTCAAAATGTAGAATTCACTGTTTGGTGAATAACGGGGAAGTGTGGCAGTTAGTTCACCATGAGAGATCTTCTCCGCAACGGTAACAAGTTGTTGAATAGGCTTCGTTATAAGAGAGGATATCCAATAAGCAAGTAAAAGACTCAACATCGTCGTTGCAATAAGTAAATAGAAACCTGATTGTTTTATGTCAGTAACTTTCAACATAATGGTTTGATACAATCCTGAATATACCGATAATTCCTTGCTTATTAAGTTATAACTTTCCTCAGAAATATAGGAAGAGAGCTGCCTAATCTCGTTGTAATTATCAACATAAGCAAGTGAAGAATCTTGATCTAGCATTATTAACAATGTAGATTCACTATTCATATAGGAGCTTAACAGATTACGATAGCTTGTAGCTTCTAATAACAATTCACGATTAGCAGATTGTTGCTGCAAACTTTCTTGTAAGCTTACAAGTTGTGCGTTATTACCCAGTTGTAACAATATCGATGCGTCTTTTTGATCGATATATTGTGAAATATTACTTAACTGTTGTTTCACTTGTTCATCAATCTGTTGATATAGGAGCACACGAGTTAGCATCGTATTATAGCTTTCGTTAATACGATAACTGCTCTGAAATAATACATACGAGATGATGCTATTGAGCAATAATAGTAACGGTAAAGCAATAAATAATATTTTCTTTGTACTCATAACGTAGACTCCGATCAATTGGTTACAACGGTAGTTGTAATGTACTGCTTAGTCTGAATGGTATTTTGATTGAAGTAGCTGTTCAGCGTAATGATTGCTTGGCGGCCAATTTCTGCAGGTTGCTGGACAATTGAAGCGCGTATTAATCCTTGAGAGATTAATTGCGCTGTTGTCGACAAATTATCAAAACCATATACAGTGACATTATTTTTCTCCATCGATTGCAAACCTTCAACGATTCCAATCGCATCGAGACCACTAAAACCAACGATAATAGAAATGTTTGGATATGTATTCATCATTTCGACCGTCTGTTTAGCTGCTTCTAATTTAGAAATATTAGATGATCGAATATCGACAATTTCAATTAAAGGTTGAGTAGCTATTTTTTCTTGGAATGCTTCTAAGCGTAAGATTTGACTTGCCTGAGTACTTCCTATAATGACACCAATTTGGGCTTTACTATTAACCTGTTGTAGAACTAGCTGGGCCATCTGTTGACCAGCTAATTGATGATCGGTGCCGATATAGGCAATCCGTTTACTTTGCGAAGCATCCATATCCACCGTTACAACAGGGATATCCAGTTCAGAGGCACTTGCAATTAAGTCTATATATTGGGGTTCTTCTATCCCTTGCGCGATAATGGCATCAGGTAAGGAAGCGATTGCCTTTTGCAACAGTTGAAGTTGCTCCTGAACATTATTCGTACTTGGGCCGATATATTGAATCTCCATATTGTATTGATTCGCTATCGCTTGTGCACCTTGCTCCATCTGTTTCCAAAATGGATTATCATATTGTTGCGCAATAAATATGACATGCTTCTTTTCTAGTTCATTATTATAGCTTCCATTTAACTGTGCGGCAAAGCTATCGATTTGAACAACAGCGGCAACAAAACGAGTAAGAAAGACTGCTACGATGGCAATCAATACAATAGTGAGAAAACGTTTGACCATAATGACACATCCTTATTGCAATGATAGGAGTTAGCTTATCACAAATAGAGCTGGAATATGAATGATCATCATTTTTTATTTCACTTTGAAATATTGTTATACAACTATGGTGAAGATAACGAATAAAGTCATATCGAAGTGAGATGAGGTAGGCAATAAAAAATGAGTAAGCAGAAAAAAATGAATCTATATCGTCAATTGTTATGGAGCATGATGAAGACAGGAGTACTTGGATTTGGCGGTGGTCCTTCTGTTGTACCGTTAATTCGTCATGAAGCTGTAAAAGCCTATAACTGGATAAGTGACGATGAATTTGGTGAAATATTCGTACTAGCCAATACATTACCCGGTCCTATTGCGACGAAGATGGCTGGATATCTAGGTTATCGCTTAAAAGGATTGATGGGCGCAGTAATTGCAGTAGTAGCTCATATTCTTCCTTCTTCTATTGCGATGATTGCGTTAATGTCTGCAGTAGGTTATTTCAGCAACTCACTAGTAGTCCAAGGAATGATTCGTGCAGTTGTGCCAGTTGTAGCTGTTATGCTCGGAGCGATGGCATATGAATTTGCAGAAAAAGCTGTAAAAGGTCTAGGTATCTATTTCGGAATTGCATTTTTCGTACTTGCACTGCTACTTCTGCAAGTGATTAATGTACATCCTGCAATCGTAATTATGCTCTTTATTGGTTACGGAACGATACACTTCAAGTTTGTCGATCGATGGAAAGATCACAAAGTTAAGAAAGAAGGTCAAGGATAATGGATTGGGTTGAAGTTATCCAGTTATTTATTGGCTTTCTAATCGCTAATATTTTGGGATATGGCGGTGGTCCCGCATCAATCCCACTCATTTATAATGAGGTAGTAGAAAAATATGCTTGGTCCTCGCCAACTGAATTTTCTAATGTAATAGCATTAGGTAATGCATTGCCAGGACCAATTTCAACTAAGATAGCGGCCTATATAGGCTATGATGTAGCTGGAATTGTAGGCAGTATTAGTGCACTTATAGCGACAATAGTTCCGTCAATTATCGGCTTGATTGTTATGCTAAAATTGCTACAGAAATATCGCGAATCCAAAGTAGTAAAAGGTATTAGTTTGTTAGTGCAACCTGTTATTGCGATGCTTATGCTAGTACTAACATGGCAAATGGCAAATAACTCGATTGGAGATATTGGCTGGTTACAAACGATTATTATTGCTATTGTTGCTCTTTGGGCGATGCAAATAAAAAAGATTCATCCTGCTTTTGTTGTTCTAGCCGCTTTTGTATATGGAGGTTTCATATTGCCGTATTTTTAAGGGGTATTTTATGTTTAATATAAATAATTCTGTTGCTGCTACCCACTCCGTTGTATGATAGACTCATGCGTGGTTAAATCGATAACGGTAGATCGCGCTCATCAAAGCTTGATTACGACATGAGGGGTAGATGCACTGTGGCAAGCGAACATATTAATGGATTTATTATTGATTTGGATGGAACGGTATATACGGGACACCAGGATATAACGGGTGCAATTAATGGACTGTGCATGTTGCAACAGCGCAACATTCCGTTTCTTTTTCTTAGTAATCGTGGTAATTATTCACGAGCAATGTGTAAGGACAAGCTTGCAGTTATGGGGATCGAAGTAGATGCTGAGCAAATTGTATTAAGTTCTACCGTTACTGCCAGATACTTGCGTGATCATTATCCAGATGATGCGATCTGGACGCTTGGTGATGCAGGATTAACTGAAGAATTACGATCACATCAGTTAGTTATCGCGGAAACGCCTGAACAAGCAAAATGGCTAGTCATCACTTTACATGAATCATTAACGTATGAAGATTTAAATATGGCATTTCGTGCTGTCCGAGCTGGAGCACAAATCATTGCAACGAATGAAGATCGCATGTTTCCTACTGAAGCGGGTGATTGTATAGATGTAGCGGGTATGATCGGTGCGATTGTTTATGCGACTGGAGTTGAAGTGACTAAAGTGATGGGCAAGCCATCCGCTATTATGGCTGATACAGCTCTTTCTATTCTTGGTTTACCAGCAGCCGAGTGTATGGTTGTAGGTGATAGTATCGCTTCTGATGTTATGCTAGGTAAGTTGAATGGAATGTCTACAGCGCTAGTATTAACAGGTTCTACTACAATAGAAGATGTACAGCAGAGTGAGATTAAACCTGATATCGTTGTGAGTAGTTTGGCCGCACTAATAGATCAACATCTATCTTAGAAGTAAGTGTCATTATATATAAGAAAACGCTCTAGCGATATTTTTTCGCTGGAGCGTTTTGTTGTAATAAAAAGATGCTACGAATTATTACATCCCACGTATATAGGAAGTAGGTGCATCAATATGTCCCGTAACTTGCTTCACCGCATGCAATGCCCAGTAAGGATCATTCAGCATACCACGTCCAATCGCAATAAGATCGGCATCATGATTAGCTAATACGGATTCAGCAATTTCTGGTTGTTCAAGTTTACCTACAGCAATGATTGGGATGTTTGGGAAAGCCGATTTAAAAGCTCGTGCATAGGGAACTTGATATGCTGCATGCTGACCTGGTTGAACGACGGAGACTGGACCTTCACCGCCTGTAGATACGTGAAAACAATCTACACCAGCTTCGTAGTATCGTTTGGCTAATGCAAGAGAGTGTTCTAGCGTATAGCCATTCTTCATATACTCAACGGCAGAAATACGGAATAATAACGGCATATCAGTGGGCATTACGGATCTTGCAGCTTGCACGATTTGTTCGCCAAATAAAGCGAGGTCTGAGCCATATTGATCGTCACGTTGATTAATATTAGGTGAGTGGAATTGATGAATTAAGTAACCATGCGCTCCGTGGATTTCGATACAATCGAAACCACATAGTACAGCTCGTTTAATTGCATCTCTGAATTTCTCGACAACAGATAGCGCTTCTTCAGTTGTTAATGCATGAGGCTTAGGTGAACTGTCGTCATGTGTTACAGAAATAGCTGATGACGATACAGCATCTGGCGAATCCGTTGCTTTTCTGCCTGCGTGAGCGATTTGTATTCCGATTTTGGCACCTTGTTTATGCGCAGCATCAACGATGCGTCGGAATGCAGGGATATGTTCATCAGACCATAGACCAAGGCAACGATTAGTAATTCTTCCTCTAGGTTCAACATTCGTCATCTCGACAATGATAAGAGCTGTACCGCCGATAGCGCGAGAAGTATAGTGGATATGATGCCAATCATTCGGAATACCATCTTGCTCTTCAACCGCATACTGGCACATTGGAGCCATAACGATGCGATTTTTTAATATCATATCCTTTATCGTAAGTGGTTGATCAATGTAAGTCATCTCTCATCATCCTTTATCTATTATTGATTTATGTGAAATAGTGACAATTTATTGACAACAGACTTTGGACAAGCTCCAAAGTACGCTCAAAAATTTCCAATTAGAAGTTTCAGTTGATACAATGAATATATGATCTAAAGTAATATTACTTTTCTAACAATTGTTCAAGGTTGTTAATAAGTAATCTACATCGCGGATATTGTTTCAACGTATTCATCATCCCCTTCATTATTGCTTGACTGGAATTAATAGATTGGAGTTGTTCCAACAATATGACAAGTGACTCCGTTTCTAATTGATCATCATTAGTTTCCAATAGATGATTAATCTTTTCTATTATATGTTGTACTGTGATCGTAGTATCGGTAGAAATACATCTATGATTGAACATCTCTTCTGTAACATATCCTACCGTTGCGTTATAAGCAATTGCATTCGTCTTATCAACTAGGCTATGTGCTAGTGATGCAATATCAATTGGTACTTTCTGAGTAATTAAGAACTCCGAGTATACGTTCAGATTTCCTTTAATACATAGTAACAGATCGTATTTTATTGTTTCAACGGAGGCACCATATATTGTATCTATCAACTTTAATAAAGATGTTGAAAATTGCTGATCATAAAAAGCGAATTTTGCAAATAATTTTTCGTTTACATGGAGCATTTGCTCCTTAACAAAAATTAAGGCGAATTTACTATGTGATTCAAGCGACTGGAACATAGAGGAGTATAGCAAAAATAGTTTGTGTTCATTGGGAAGGTCACTAATGACCGCTTGGTCAATGTTGTTTATGATTCCCATCATGAAATGATCAATGATCGAAATTATTAGCTCATCTTTAGATTTAAAACTAAGATAGAAAGCGCCTTTAGAAATTCCGCATTTTTCCGTGATTTCTTGAATAGACGTGGATTCAAAGCCTTTCTCAGCGAATAATTCAACCGCGTGTTTAATAATCAGTTCTTTTTTTGACATGAAATATTCCCTCGCTTTGGTATCGGTTGACATATGACTTATTAGTCATTATTATAAATAATTATAAGATAGAGAGTCAAGAAAGGATAGGTGTACTGGTGAACTCGATAGTTAATTTTGTGTTGAAAAATAAGTTGGCAGTATGGTTACTCACCATAATTATAACGTTTTCTGGTGTGTATTCATCAACAAAGATGAACATGGAGACCATCCCGGATATCTCAATACCGTACTTAATGGTAATGGATGTATATCCTGGTGCAACTGCTGAACAGGTTATGGACGAGGTTACCGTTCCGCTAGAAAAGATTCTTGAAAATCTAAGTGGTGTCAAAACGGTTATGTCTACTTCCTATTCTAGCATGTCTAGTCTTCAAGTGGAGTATGATTATGGTACAGATATGGCTGAGGCGAAACGCGAAATTCAAGCAGCGCTTGATGGAGTAAAATTGCCAGACAATGCTCAAGAGCCAATGATTACGGCGATCAGCTTTAATATGATGCCAATTCTAGCATTGAGCATAAGTAGCGAATCAGAAGATATTGTTAGTTTGACTCATACGGTTGAAGATATTTTACTTCCTAAAATTGAGAAAATTGAGGGCGTAGCTTCAGCAACTATGACTGGTCAACATATTGAAGAGGTGGAGCTTACTTATAACACCGACAAAATGGCTAGCTTAGGTGTTACAGAAGAGACGATCACGAATCTAATTAAAGCAAGTGATATGTACACTTCGTTAGGTATTTTTGAATTCGAAGAAGCTGAACAAGCAATATCAGTTGATGGTAAGTTCATGACAATGGATGAACTTAGCGAAATGCTAATTCCAGTTACTCCTACTGCAGAACAACCAGCGCCATTTGTGAAATTAAATGAGCTTGCTGATATTGAATTAGTAGGTAAAGTTCAATCGGTATCTCGTACCAATGGTCAAGATGCGATTGCGATCCAAATCGTGAAAGCTCAAGATGCTAATACAGTTACTGTTGTTAATGAGTTGAAAGATTTGATGAAAGATGAGCAAGAACGCATTGACGGTCTAGTAGTAGAAACAACTCTTGACCAAGGTGCACCGATTGAAAAGTCCGTTCTAACGATGGTGGAAAAAGCATTATTCGGTGGTTTGATCGCCATTCTTATTATTCTATTATTCTTACGTGATTTCAAATCAACAATTATATCTATTGTATCTATTCCGGTATCATTATTTATGGCTTTACTAGTACTGAACTGGTTAGATATTACGTTAAATATAATGACATTAGGTGCAATTACGGTCGCGATTGGTCGAGTTATTGATGATTCCATCGTCGTTGTCGAGAATATCTATCGACGAATTCATCTGAAAGAAGAAAAATTATCTGGTCGTGCGCTTGTTCGTGAAGCTACGATTGAGATGTTCAAACCAATTCTATCCTCTACATTAGTAACGGTTGCAGTATTTGCTCCGCTAGTATTTGTAGGTGGCATGATCGGAGAATTGTTCTTGCCGTTCGCTTTAACGATGAGTTTTGCGTTAATTGCATCTTTAATTGTTGCAATTACAATCGTTCCGGCACTTTCTCATATCTTATTTAAGAAAAAATTGTATGCTCCAAAAACAGAGAGCAAACATAAAGATGTTGGCGCATTAGCTAAGAAATATAGAGGTGCATTAGAGTGGACGCTTAAACACAAAGCGATTACGTCTATCATTTCCATCGTTATCTTAGTTGGTAGTTGTTTATTAACTCCATTGATCGGAGTTAGCTTCCTTGGTAGCGAAGAAGAAAAAGTAATGTATCTTACTTATTCGCCAAAAGCTGGTGAATTGCATGAAGATACGCTTAAATATGTAACAGAAGTCGAACAAAAGTTAATTGCTCGTGAAGATGTTGATATCGTTCAATTATCTATATCAGATAGTGCAGATATGATGTCAATGATGTCCGGTGGAGCTGGTGGATCGTTAATGTATGTAATATTCGATCCAGATATGAAGAACTTCCCAGAAGTTCGTGAAGAAATTGAAGGATATGTGAAAGATATTGGCCACCCAGGTCGTTGGGGCAGTCAAAACTTCTCAATGAGTTCTATGTCTAGCAATGAAGTAAGTTATACACTTCACAGTGAAGACTTAGGTAATTTGGAAGAAGCCGTTCTCAAGGTTGAAGAAACATTACAAGGAAGTTCCTTGTTAACTGATGTATCTTCTACGAAAGAAGAAAGCTATCAGGCTTACACAATTAAGACAGATCAAGCTACGTTATTACAATATGGTTTAACAACAGGGCAAATCGTTATGATGTTATATCCTGATACCTCAAAATCGGTATTAACAAAAGTTGAAAGTGACGGGAAGTCAATTGAAGTAATTGTTCAAAAAGAAGCAGTTACGCCAAAATCATTTGAAGATATGTTGAAACTACCTGTACAAACACCTATGGGGACAACAGTTGAACTTGGTGATATTGTTGAAATAGAGGAAGGTTACGCAGTAAATAGTCTATCTCGAAGCCAAGGACAGTATACAGCTACAGTATCCGGTACAATTGTTGGTGAAGATGTATCGAAAGCATCTTCAGATGTAGGTGGAAAAGTAGAAGCGCTTGAATTGCCAAAAGGCGTTGAGCTAGGCGAAGCAGGGGCAATGGCTGACATTCAAGAAGGATTTACACAACTTATTGTTGCAATGCTTGCTGCAATAGCGATTGTATACTTCATTCTTGTAGTAACATTTGGTGAAGGTCTTGCGCCATTCGTAATTTTACTATCATTACCGTTTACGGTAATTGGTGCATTCGCAGGACTGTTTATAGCGGGTGAAACAATTTCTATACCGGTTATGATGGGACTATTGATGCTCATAGGTATCGTTGTTACGAATGCGATTGTACTCGTCGACCGCATTATTCATATGGAACGTGAAGGACTTTCATTACGTGAATCTATATTAGAAGCTGGTACTACTCGTCTTCGTCCGATCTTAATGACGGCGATTGCGACGATCGGTGCGATGATCCCACTAGCAATTGGTGGCGGTGGTGGAGGTTTTATCTCTAAAGGTCTTGCCATTACAGTTATTGGTGGTTTGGCAAGTTCGACATTGCTAACACTAATTATTGTTCCAGTTGTATATGAAATGTTATCTAAACTACTGAAGAAAAATCGTCGTGAAGTTGAAGAAAACTAATACCATTTAATAGAAAAGCAGTTTGCGTCTGAACGAAATTGTTCAGTTGCAAACTGCTTTTTTAATTTGGTGCGAGCCATGAGAAGTAAGGGATATTACGTAAAATTCCGAAGGCAATCGTCAATATAGTCATGAACACCATAATTACATTTGCGGCAATCTTCTTGTTGTAACGCTGCGAGAGCCAATAAAAACCGTACAAAGGGATTAAGACATAGATCAACCTGTTGTAGTGGAATGACGTCTGCACATTGAGTTGTAATAACTCTGTAGCGGCTCTTGTAATGCCGCAACCTGGACAATACAACCCTGTTAAAGTGTGAAAGGGACAAGGAATTCCGAGATTTGTGAGTGGTAACCATATTTTAATGTAAGCTACTAATCCAATTGCAAAGAAAGAACCCCAAAATAATTTAGGATTCTTTCGAGCAAAGGATTGAAACTTATAATAATTTATTAACATCATTTTGTGCTAGTGCGTAAGTTACAATTCCAAAACCAAAGATACAAAGAACAAGGTATAGCGTTGAATTGTCAGAACTGTGGAAACCACGCTGACGTTGCGCTTCATAAATATGTTTACCGACTTGGTAACCCCACACGATAGACCAAATACCACAAGTTACTATTGATAATAGGAAGTGTTTTCCTCCTGTGAAGTCTGGATCACCACTTAATTTACCAATATCATTAGTCATTACTATAAACCAATAAATTCCATATATACCACATGTAATGAGCGATAATATAATACATACAGCGATATTTCTTTGTTCAATCATGTAAAATCTCCTTTTATGTATATAATCTAGTTGATATAACTTTTATATTATAGGAGATTAATACTGGTTATGACAAGGGGAGTTACTATAATATTTCCATTAAATAATGATATTTTGTTGGTCTGCAATAGATCTAATATAGTTTGCTGCAGCATTATATTGATCATTAGTTGATAAGTGCTCGATAATAATCGGAATATCTCTTTGCAACAAGTTTAATTGTTGGAGTAGTACGGTGTAATTGAGTTGTCCTTGTCCTGGAACGACTTCATCAAAATGCAACGTTAGCTTTGGATGTAGAAAGATGTCTTTGGCATGTACATTTTTAATATATGGACCCAGATTTTTAATGAAATCAATAATAAGTAAGTCATTATTGTAGTAGGTATGCGGTGTATTAATAATATTGACGGGATCAAAGTGGACAGCAAAAGCTTTGCGATCAATAGCATTTACTAATTGCACATAACTTTCTACGCTATTAGGAAAAATCCAAGGCATCATTTCTAGAGCATAAAATGTTCGAGTAGGTTGTACTGCATCAATAATCGTTCGAACGGTATCCACAATAAGAGCGAATGTGTCACTTGTTAAGTTATCCACATGTGGACCATCCCACTGCTCACCCCGTGATCCTGCTATATTCACACATACTCCAGCACCTATTTCATTAGCTAGATTCAATCTCTGTATGCAATGATCGACGGCGGTTTTGGCTGTTACTTCATTAGGACTAATGGGATTACTCCATGCTCCAACTTCAGCGATAACAATATCATATTGCTTAGCAATGGCAAGATAATGCGCTGCAACATTCATATCATTCCCATCAAAAGGACAAGTCGTTGCACGAAAACGAGCTTCTGATAATGCTTTTCCCCAAGCTTCTGGAGTCTCTTGTTCGATAAATACTTGGCCACCCAAACGCATAAGATTGCCTCCTTATACTATACAGTTGCAGATAATGATAGATTATCATGAACACGCGTTTATGTAAATGAGTGATATTAATATTGGAAATAGTTAGTAAAAAGTTAGTAGAAGTTGACAGTGGCGGAGGTCGCGAGATATGATGATTACATAAACGCGTGTTTATTAAAAGGTAGGTTAGCTATGTGAAAAAAAGTGAAATTAACAGTATAGAGGTTGCACGACTTGCAGGAGTATCACGCAGTACAGTGAGTAGAGTTATCAACAATTATCCGAATGTCCCTGTTGAAACGAAAGAGAAAGTGATGAAAGCAATTAAAGAACTCAATTACTTTCCCAATGTGTCAGCACAGATGTTAGCAGGGAAAAAATCTCGTACAATTGGTCTATTTATGGTCAGTTCAGGAGAAGTTTCTGTAGATGTACTTACAAATATGATGATTGTAAGTGTCATTGAAAATGCATCAGATTATGACTACTATGTACTGACATACATAATTCGAGACACGACAGATGTAGATATTACAAATAATGTGAAAGAAATATTTTACCAGCGAAGAATTGATGGAGGTATATTCATCGGTACAGAACATTATGAACCTTTTGTTGAAGAATTGATTCATGAAGGTTTTATTATTGGAGTATTCGATCAAGAACATCCAGATCAAACGACTGGAAACCGGATAGTCGCTAATTTTAATAATGAATCTGGAATGAAACAAGCCATTGCATATCTAATAGGTCTTGGACATCGTGAAATTGGTGTTATTAATGGTAATATAAGAAGACTATCAGGGGAGCGCAAATACGAGGGTTTCGTTCAGGCTATGGAGTTAAGTGCTTTACCGATTAATCCAAGCTGGATTATACCTGCAGATTTTACAGAAGAAGCTGGATATAGCTCAATGAAACAATTTTTAGAAAGCAATGAGCCATTGCCAACAGCATTTGTCGCCGCCAATGATAGTATAGCATTTGGCGCTGTTCGTGCCATTCGTGAACAAGGTCTACAAGTCCCTTCCGATATTTCGGTTATTGGGTTCGATGATCATATTTTAAGCGAGAAGCATTCTCCCCCATTAACAACGGTTAAAGTAGATTTCAAACGTCTATTCAAAGATTTAATGAGTGTCTTAATTACTAAGATTGAAAAACCTTCAGATGATATTAGGCAGGTTAGTGTAGATAGTTCATTAATTATCCGTGATTCGTGTATGCGGAAGGAATAAGGCTATCTAATAAATCTGTATTAAGTTTTTAATAGCTAGTTCAAACATGAACTAGCTATTTTCTAAAATAAACGCGCGTTTAATGAAATGCTATGAATTGAAAAAAATGGAGGAATAAAAATGGAAAATCTATTAAATACAAAAGTAATTACTCAAATTGGGATACTGGTTGAAGATATTGAAAAGGTTAGTCAAGCTTATGCATCTTTTTTCGGCATAGATATACCACCGATTGTAGTGACTGATGTTGCAGAAGTTGCACAAACTGAATTTATGGGACAGCCTAGTGAAGCTCGAGCAAAGTTAGCATTTTTTGATATGGGTTCTTTGCAGCTGGAGCTTATTGAGCCAGACCATCATGAAAGCACATGGCGTAATTATTTGAATGAGCATGGTGAAGGTCCGCATCATATTGCGTTTGTAATTGAAGGGATGAAAGAAAAGATTAAGTTTTTGAATGAGCAAGGATTTACGTTACAACAAAAAGGTGAGTATACAGGTGGTCGATATGCATATATGGATACATTCAAAGAACTGAAGGTACTTATTGAATTACTGGAAAACGACAAATAGAAATCGACAAAGATAAATGTCAGGAAGGGGTAAGGAGTAATGAATATTTTTATAACGGGTGCTAATCGAGGACTTGGCTATGAAATTTTAGTGGAGGCACAAAAGCGTGGACATCATATTTATGCTGCATTACGTAATGAAGAAGCAAAAAGTCAGCTAACGACTTTAATCACGCAACAAGGCATGGATGCGAGTCGAATAACGATACTATTATGTGATGTAACTAAGGAAGATGACATAGCTAGAACAGCTTTGCAATTGAAACGTAGTGATGTAGTGTTGCACAGCATAGTAAACAGTGCAGCGATATTAGTTGGTCGTGAAACTTCGATTGTTGATTTGGATATGGATAATGTAATTAATAGTTTTAATGTTAATTTATTTGGGCCGATGCGTATCGTTAAGCATTTATTACAACTATTAGCTCAGAAAGAGAGCTCTATCATTAATATTTCATCCGAAGCAGGTAGTATTACGAATGCTTATGCAGGAGATTATCCTTACTCACTCTCCAAATGTGCACTGAATTTATTTACTGAACAGTTAAAAAGATGGTTGCACACACATGATACGCATGTTTGGAGTATCCATCCCGGATGGATGCGTACAGATATGGGGGGAACATCGGCACCACTTTCCCCTCAGCAAAGTGCGGTAGGTATCGTTAATATTATGGAACGTAAAGTATCTATTGATTCTTCATTCGCATTTATTAATTATAAGGGCGAATCAATGAGTATATAAAACTTGAGTAGAATATTAAATAACGTACTGATCTGGAATGGTATTGTGTCGTTCATTATCTTACATAAAAGTATAAAGAAAAAATGAATTTTTAATAAATATTATGCAATTAGCTATATTTTTTTGAAAGTAGTGAAAAAGAATGCGTTTACATCGCATAATGTTGCAATTATTCGACTATTACCATTTGTAATTCTAGCCCAAAATGGATATGATAAATAGGTATAGTTAATGAGATCGTTCTAGATTAACTAGTCATCATTAAGGAGGATTTATAATGGCATTAGAATCAATGAAAGATATGTTGAACAAAGCACTTAAAGAAGGTTATGCTGTTGGTCAATTCAACATCAATAACCTAGAGTGGACTCAAGCTATTTTGGCTGCTGCTCAAGAAGAAAAATCACCAGTAATTTTGGGTGTATCTGAAGGCGCTGCTCGTCACTTTGGTGGTTTCAAAGTTGTAACTGCAATCGTTTCTTCTCTTATCGATGAAATGAAAATCACTGTTCCAGTTGCTATTCACTTGGACCACGGTTCTAGCTTTGACAAATGTAAAGAAGCAATCGATGCTGGTTTCACTTCAGTAATGATTGATGCTTCTCATCATCCATTTGAAGAGAATGTTGAAACAACTAAAAAAGTTGTTGAGTACGCACATAGCAAAGGTGTTTCTGTAGAAGCTGAGCTTGGTACTGTTGGCGGACAAGAAGATGACGTTATCGCTGAAGGCGTTATTTATGCTGATCCTCAAGAGTGCTTCGAGCTTGTTAAACTTACAGGTATTGATTGCCTAGCTCCTGCTCTAGGTTCTGTTCATGGTCCTTACAAAGGCGAACCAAACCTTGGATTCAAAGAAATGGAAGAGATTTGCACTAAAATCAACCTTCCTCTAGTTCTTCATGGTGGTACTGGTATTCCAACTGAGCATATTAAAAAATCTATCTCTCTTGGTACTTCCAAAATCAACGTGAACACTGAGAACCAAATCGAATTTACTAAAAAAGTTCGTGAAGTACTTAACAATGATGCAGAAGCTTACGATCCTCGTAAATTCTTGGTTCCTGGCCGTGATGCAATCAAAGCTACTGTTATTGGAAAAATCCGTGAATTCGGTTCTTCTAACAAAGCATAATATAACTTAAAATAATTGTTGAAAAATACCTTCTGCTTGCAGAAGGTATTTTTTTTGCGGTATATAGCTATCATTGTATTCTATTTTGGTCTATATTGATGCGAATATGAATTTAACGAAAATAAGACTTGTCATGACATCGTTTTCATGGTAATTTCTAATTATAAAAACGTTTTTATTTGTAAAGGAAGAAAATATATGAGCAAAGTTACGATTAAAGATGTTGCAAGAGAAGCAGGTGTATCGATATCTACTGTCTCTAATGCACTAAATGATGTTAATGTATTAACTCCTGACACGAAGAAACATGTCCTTAGTGTGGCAAAGCGATTAAACTATGTACCTAATCTGAACGGTAAGTTACTAAAATCCGGTAAAACAAAAATGTTAGGATTTTTTACAACGAGCGTTTCAGGGCCTTACTTTTACATCTTAGTAGATACGATGTCTAGAGAGTGTGAAAAGCGAGGGTATGGGTTAAATGTTTTTGTAACGAAGGATAAACAAATCATTATGAGTAATATTCTTGGTAGTCGTGTGGATGGCGTCATTGTTTTTGAAGAGGAACGGATTGACACAAAAGAGATTATTACGATGGAAAAGCACAAGATTAAAGCTGTATTTTTAGACCGAAAGTTCCAAAATGAAACAATGGGAAGTATTATTTTTGATTCGTTTGAAGCTGGATACGAAGCAACTAAGTTTTTAATCAATCTCGGTCATAAGAAAATAGCTTTTATTTCCGGAGTAGATGGAATGTTTGATAGTGTGCAACGTAAAAAGGGCTATCTAGCTGCATTAATGGAATATAATATTCCAATTGATGAGGATTACATTTTACAAGGTTATTTCGAAGAAGAAAGTTCTTACAATGCGGTGAAATTTTTCTTGAAAGCACATGCACATAAAGTGCCAGATGCATTTCTAGCTGGTAATGATTTAAGTGCAATTGGCTGTATCCGTGGCTTAAAATCAGATGGTTACGATGTTCCCGAAGATATTACTGTTATGGGATTCGATGATATTGATATTGCACAATATTTCAATCCACCGCTTACAACGGTACGTAATCAGATTAAGAAACAGGCGATTCTCGTTATCGATCATCTAATTAACCTGATCCAAGAGAAAGAACAAGGAAAGATTGAATGTCTACCTGGTGAGATTGTCGTTCGAAAATCAAGTCATATTAAATATTAACGTTTTCGTGGTGAATTACCCAACATATTTTACTAAAACGTAGCCACGTTTCGCTAAAAATAAAAACGTTTTTATTGCATTGTTATTTAAGGAGGCTATTTGATGGTTGAGACACAAAGTATTAAGAAAGCGCGCGAGCCACTTGCCAAGCGATTCAAGCAATTTTTCATTGATTTTGCTAGACAATGGGAAATTCAATCGATGATTTTACCGGGGATAATCTTTATGTTTATTTTTTGTTATATCCCTATTTATGGTCTAAGTATTGCATTTAAGAGATATACGGTGATCGATAAACTTGATACAGCACCTTGGGTTGGGTTTGAAAACTTCAAGCTAATTTTATCAGATTCCTTTTTCTGGGATTCGGTAGTGAATACGCTTGGAATAAGCTTCTTGAAATTAGGAATTGGATTTATTATTCCAATTATATTATCCATAATGATCTATGAAGTAAGTTCAAGTAGATTAAAGAAATTCGTCCAAACCGTTTCTTATCTACCCCATTTCTTATCATGGATTGTATTAGGTGGTATGTTAATCAATTGGTTCGCGACATCAGGTTTGTTTAATGAAGTGCTTCTTAGTTTAGGTATCATTGATGAGCCGAGAAATATATTGCTTGATCCTAATAAGTATTGGTGGATTGCTACATTATCTGATATTTGGAAAGAAGCTGGTTGGGGAACGATTCTTTATTTAGCTGTTATGGCTAAAATTGATCCGACTTTCTATGAAGCAGCTAAAATTGATGGTGCTGGTCGTCTAAAACAAATTTGGTATATTACGATCCCAAATATGAAGTTAATGATCAGTTTGAATCTAATTCTTACTGTAAGCGGTTTGCTAAATTCCAATCTTGATCAAACATTAGTGCTAATGAATTCACAAAACCGTGAAAGTGCAGAAGTTATTAATTCTTATGTATATCGAATGGGACTAGCCCAAGGTGATTTCTCTTATGCAACTGCTGTTGGATTAGGTGTCTCCATTGTGTCAGTAATTTTACTTGTTACTGCTAATACGATTTCTAAGAAATTAAATGATAATCAATCTGTATTGTAACTTTAGCATCGGAGGTAATATACATGAATTCGAAAACATTAAAAAAAGATTGGAATAGCCGGTTATTTGAATATGCCAACATGGCACTTCTAATTATATTTACGATTCTTATTATAGTTCCGTTGTGGAATGTTATTGTTTCTTCTTTTAGCTCGAGTCGAGCATTATCAGAGGGCGGATTTATTTTCTGGTCCCCTGAATTTTCATTAGAAAATTATCGTGCAGTTTTTCGAGATGATATGATTTGGCAATCGTTCTTTATCTCCGTAGCGAAAACAGTTATTGGTGTAATTACGCATGTACTATTCTGCGCAATGGTTGCTTATGGACTAAGTAAAAACAACATTCGTGGTCGTAAGTTTTACGTTGGTATGGGTGTAGTTACGATGTTCTTCTCTGGCGGTATGATTCCTACTTACTTGTTAATTAAGGATCTGGGAATGTTAAATAGCTTTTGGGTGTATATAATTCCTGCGCTATTGAGTTTCTATGATGTTATTATCTTAATGAACTTTTTCAGAAATGTTCCACTTGCATTAGAAGAATCAGCAAAAATCGACGGTGCAGGCCATTGGAAAATTTTCTTGAAAATATTTATTCCGCTTTCCATGCCAGCAATGGCTACAATAGCATTGTTCAATGGTGTTGGGCAATGGAATGACTTTATGACGACTAAGATATATGTTACCAATGAATACTTATATCCTTTGCAGATGAAGCTATATGAGATTATTGTACAAGCTCAAACGCAATCGATGCAAAACGTTGGTGGTTCAGTCGTTATAGAAACTGCAACTAAAGGGGTTCAATTGGCAACGATTGTAATTACAACATTACCAATTGTTATTATGTATCCATTATTACAGCGCTACTTTATTTCTGGAATGATGGTTGGGGCGGTGAAAGAATAACACAAAACTAAGATTAACGATTTCTTGTATTTAGCTATTGGTGAAAATTAAAACGTTTTTATTATGAGGAGGCTAACTATGTTTTATGGAAACGGAAGTAAATCGAAAAAGAGTTTTATGTTATTTTCTGTAGTAATGATTTTCGCACTGGTATTGTCGGCTTGTGGTAAAGGTTCTTCAAACGATAATGAGAAGATTTCCATTGCAGATCGATATGAATTAGATGAAAACACTCCAGCTTGGAAGTTAGATAAGAAAGAAGAAATGACAACATTAACATGGTATGTCAATGCTGATTGGTGGAACACAGACTATGGTAATGATGTTGTAACGAAAAAAATTAAAGAAGATCTAAATATTGATATTAAATTCCTTACAGGTGACGACACTAAATTAAACACATTCTTCGCTGGTGATGATATGCCAGACATAATTACTGTGCTTGATGCAAAGACAGCACTTGTACAAAAAGCAAACTCATGGGCAATGCCATTGAATGATTTGGCAGAACAATATGACCCATACTTCTTTAAGGTAGCTGCTGAAGATACTTTGAATTGGTTCAAACTTGAAGACGGAAAAACATACGGTTATTCTAACTATTCCAATACAAAAGAAGATTATGAAAGCGGAGAAATTCCTGCGAAAACAGCATTCATTATTCGTAAAGATGTATATGAAGCACTAGGACAACCGAGCATGGGCACTCCAGAAGAGTTCCAAAATGTATTAGCTCAAATTAAAACTGAATTCCCAGCACTACTTCCATTTGGTTTTAATTCCATTGGTACAGGTACAAGTTCATTAGGTGATGTATTCCAAGACTTTATCGGGGTTCCTCTTACTGATGAAAACGGACAGTTCTATGATCGTAACTTAGATAGTGATTATATCACTTGGTTAGCTACATTAAACAAAGCTTATCAAAAAGGACTAATTAGTGATGATAGCTTTGCAGATGATGGTACATCTTTTGAAGAAAAAGTGAAGTCAGGTAAATATGCAACAATGTTACTTGATGGTACACCACAACAAGGTGGTAACTTACAAATTTTCAATAGTGCTAACCCTGGTAAAGAGTATATCGCTATTGATGGTCCACAAAGTACAGTAGGAAATAGTCCTACACTAAATCAATCTGGAGTTACAGGTTGGATGGTTAACTTTATTACTAACTCTAATCCAGAACCAGCTAAATCTATTCAATTATTCACTTACTTGTTAAGTGAAGAAGGTCAAATGCTGATGAACTATGGTATTGAAGGCGAAACTTATACAAAAACAGCAGATGGTAAAGTAGAATTCACGCCTGATGTGAAAGAAATGCAATTAAATAATGCAGATCAGTTTAAGAAGGAATACCGTTTCGGAGAATTTATGTTCTTCGGTCATGATAAACATAAATCATTAAGTGAAGATTCAGCACCTGAATCAGTGAAACAATTGAGAGAGTGGGGTAAGGGGAAATTGGTGCCGCACTTTGTAATTGAAAATCTTACACCTGACCAAGGTACTCCTGAAGCTAGATCTTTAAGTGCTATTAATACACAATGGAATACAACGCTTGTAAGCTTAATTCGTTCGAAAACTGATGCAGCTTTCAATAATACCCTTCAACAATACGAAACTTTCTTGAAAGATAATAATTGGGAATCTGTTGTTAAAGTTTATAACGAAAAAATGCTTGTAAACAAAGAGAAATTAGGTCTTTAATAACAAGTAATATTATAGAGAAGATGAGTTGGAGGAAACCATCATGAAAAACATCACAATTTATCATTCCAATGGGGCAGAACAATTGTTTATTGAAAAGAATATTGAACAATTAGCTCCTTTTACTTCAGATGCCAAAGAAGTGACGATTTCAATTAATGAGCAGATGACCTTTCAGGAATTAGATGGTTTCGGTGCTTCTTTCACAGACTCTTCTGCTTATCTAATGAATCAAGTATTAGAACCAGAACAACGTGAACAAGCAATGAAAAAGTTGTTTGATCCTGTTGAAGGGATAGGTTTGTCTGTAGTGCGTAATCCGATGGGAGCATCGGATTATGCAAGAGACTTCTATAGCTATAATGATCTTCCAGAAGGGGAGACAGATGTAGCATTATCTCAGTTCACGATTGCACATGATGAGCAAGATGTTGTTCCCTTAGTTAAGGAAGCAATGCTATTAAATCCTGAGATTAAATTAATGGCATCACCTTGGAGTCCACCTGCTTGGATGAAGACTAGTGGTTCGATGATAGGCGGGGAGTTGAAAAAAGAATATTATGCAACTTACGCTAACTATTTTGTGAAGTATATACAAGCCTATGCCAAGCATGGACTACCAATGTATGCAGTAACTCCACAAAATGAAGCACTTTATTCTCCTGGGCATTATCCGGGTATGATTATGTTACCAGAAGTTCAAAGTGAATTTATTAAAGATTATTTGAAACCTGCTTTCGTGAAACACGGTATTTCTACTAAAATACTATGTTATGACCACAACTGGGATGAGCCGAACTATCCGCTTCATGTGCTGGAAACAGCAGATGATGCAGTAGACGGTGTCGCATGGCATTGGTATGGTGGTCCACCAAGTGCTCAGTCTGATGTATTTCATAAGTTCCCGTTGAAAGAGGTACACTTTACTGAGGGATCTGGCGGGGATTGGATTCCAGCTTTTGAACCAGCATTCTCTAATGTCATGCGAACTGGTATTGAGATCATTCGTAATTATAGTAAAAGCCTTGTGCTGTGGAATATGGCATTAGATGAAAATAATGGGCCATTTGTACCTGGTTTTGGTACTAGTACTTGTCGTGGTATCGTGCAAGTCAATCAGCAAACAAAAGAGCTTACTTATACGTTGGATTATTATGCATTAGCTCATTTCAGTAAATGTATTCGTCCTAAAGCGGTTCGTTTGGACACACAATCTACGAATGAACATCTTCGTGCAGTGTCCGCAAAAAATACGGATAACTCTATTGCCGTTGTATTATTTAATGATAGTGAACTGAACTATAATGCGTCAATTGCATTGCCTGGTGCAGAATCAATCGTTATAGCAGTAGAGGCGAAGAGCGCGGTAACAATTCATTTGAAACGTTAAACTAATAATTACAGAACACCTCCGAAGGTTAGACATATCTAATCTTCGGAGGTGTTTTTACTTGAGTGCGTTATTTGGTTTTTAGCTTGAATGTAGCGGTTACTGGATGATGATCACTATTTGCAAATTGCAAGTTCTCTGTAGCAACATTAACGATTTCAACATTAGGCGATACTAAGAATCCATCAATGACAGCTAAGAAATTCTCCCCTGCTGTATAAGCAACGTCAAGCGTGCGTACCGTTGGAATGTCGGCGTTAACTGCCCATTGGAAGCCATCCGGTTTGAAATCTTCCGGAAATTGTTGAAGCCATTCTGGCCATGATTGCTTTGTAGGGAATTTAGTAGAATCCGTTCCTGGTAATACATGATTCCAATCCCCACCAATAATAAGATAATGACCCTCGGTCATCTGTTCTTCTATATATTGGCTTAAAAATTGTAATTGTTGTTGACGTATCGTACCACCTTTATCGAATGCGGATAGATGAAGGTTTAACAATATTAACTCTTGCTCATTGCTGACTGGAAATCTCATTTCTACAAATGCTCGGTCTAGCTCGAATAATTGTACAGGCCAGCTTTCTTTACCGGGAAGATCATATCTAGTTTGATTACTAATATTGAATTTGCTAAGAGATAGAAGTCCACTTTCTGCCTTGCCCATTGGTTTAGTAATAGGGATAGGCACCCAAGGTGATTTATAATTATACGCAAATACGCTACTATAATTGGGTAATTGCTTAATTATCATGTCGACTTCATTCAATCGATACGATCTAGTGGAATCAATATCCACTTCTTGTAAAAGAAAGATATCTGAATTCAATTGATTCATTGTCGCAGTAATTGCTTCCATATTACTTATCGTCTGGTCTAAGCTACTTGATCGAGACTTTTTTCCTCCATCCATGAAAAAGTCTTGCTTAGCATCTAATCCGGCATACCCAATATTGAACGTAGTAATTGTAAATGGTTTTGTAACATTAATTGTTTCAGATACAGGATGACGAATTAATAGAGGTTCAACAGCATCAGGTTTATAGTCAGTAAGCGAGACATATCCAACAAATCCACCAATAACAATTATGACGATCATAATTATAGATAGTACAAAACGTATAATCAGTCTTTTCATAGTCACACTCCTAAAATGATAAATGTAAAACAAATGGTTGATATTGTAGTAAATATCTGTAAAATAATACTTGATCAAGTTGATGTTCATCGGAGAGGTGGATCAAATGAATAAAGTGAGGGTGATCTAATTGAATTGTATAAGTTGTGGAACTACTAATTTAGAAGGTGCGGCTCATTGTCATAATTGCGGAACAAAAATAGTTATAGAACAACCTGCACAGAATCAAGAAGTAGCGGCAGCAGCCCAACAACAGCAGCCAGTATATCAACAGGAAGTACATAGACAAACACAAGTACCGCAGCAGCAACAAAGCTATCAACAAGTCCCACAACAACAAGGACACCAGCAGGTACCACCCCAACAAGGGTTTACACAAGTACCGCCACAAGGCTATCAACAAGTGCCTCCTCAACAATATGCGCAAGCACCGCAGGGGAATTATCCACCACAACAAGGTTATCAACAACCGTATGCTGTTGCACCAGCTCCTGCAAAAGATCAATTAGCACCAGTAACAGATTATTTTAAGTATGTGTTAGCGATATTAAAAAGACCACATGTTGAAGCTTTTTCAAAAGATAAAAACCATATACTATTCGGAGCTATTAACATTATAGCATTTGCTGTATTGTTTGGGTTAACGACTTGGCTTTACATGAATAGCATACTAGATAATATATTTGGTATGTCAGTATCATTCATATCATCATTTTTATTTCCAGTTATACTTTCTGCTATCTGCTTATCCATTGGTGGATGTGTCGCGTTTGGGTTGAATAAACTAAATAAATTATCGACTAACTTTGTTGATGTTATGTCACAATGGTTTGCTTATATGGCAATACCTGCGGCGTGTATGCCATTAATCTTTTTATTCACAATTGTTGGCCTATCGAAGTTAGCGATGTTGCTACTAGCTATTGTAGTAATTGTTGTATTTGCAAGTGGTGCTTCTATTGTGCAAAATTATAAGCTAGGTGAAAAGCATGTTATTGATCCTATGTATTCAACAGGCATTATGTTTGCAGTACAAGGGTTATTTTTATATTTCTTAATTAATGAATTAGTATCTTCTTACGTTAATAATATCGGAAATAACTTAAGAAATATATTTGGTGGCTAGTAAGTCATTAATATAATAATCATTACAAAACCTATAACAATGAAAACACTGTAGCTATTGGCCACAGTGTTTTTTTATATATAATTCATTACATTAGATAACATAATATTTTATTTCATTATTTTGCGTAATATTCGTTCTCAAGGCACATTATAAGGTACAATAGGATATAGAAGCATAAAGGAGTGTACGAAATGGCAAATGAGGAAGTAGTTTTAACACAAGATGGACATGATCAATTAACAGCAGAACTAGAAGAGTTAAAAGGAACTAAGCGTCGCGAAATAGCAGAACGTTTGAAGCAAGCGATTAGCTATGGTGACTTGAAAGAAAATGGTGAGTACCATGCTGCCAAAGACGATCAAGCATTTATGGAAACACGTATTAAACAAATCGAAGCGATGCTTCGCGTAGCAAGAATAGTTAAAGCGGAAAGTAAATCAAATGTAACAGTTGGTTCCACAGTTGTATTGTATGATGAAGAATATGATGAAAATGTTGAATATACGATTGTAGGTCAGTCAGAAGCAGATGTTGCAAACTTCAAAATTTCATACGAAAGTCCGCTTGGAAAAACAATTATCGGTAAAAAGGTCAACGATACGATTAAAGTTGAAGCACCAGTTGGAACGATTACGTATAAACTTCTTGAAATAAAATAATATATTGAAACAATTGGTAGCCATATTTCGTCAAATGATTAACTCAAATAAAGGAGTTGGATCAGATGAGAAAATGGCTATTGTTAATTATAGCGGTTGTCATATTAACAGTAACAGGTTGTCAAAAGCAAGAAAGTCACATTCAAACCCCTCCAATCGTTACAGAAAATATTGATCATAATACCACTGAACCTCCAGTGGTAGAGCAAACTACCCCTAAACCAACTAATGAGCCTATCCCTAATGATATTGAACCTGAGCAACTGCAACCGGAACAATTAGCTCAACTTATTGTCGAGAAATTCGCACAAGGTCAGTTAGCAGATATCGCTCCATATGTAGCGGATGATGTACCAGTTAGATTTTCACCATACCCATATATTCGTGAAGACGTTGACTTTGAATTAACCCAAGCACAATTTGCAACTGCAATGAACGCTGATGATATCGTAACTGCAAGAGAGTATGATGGTTCTGGAGAGCCGATGGAGCTAACTTTCGCACAATATTATGATGAGTTCATTAATGACCGTGCGTATGCTACAGAAGCTGTTATCGGTGTTAATACGACGAATGGTCTAGGTTCCATGATACAAAACTGGAAAGAAATATATGCTACTGAACAATACACATCAGTTGAATATTATATTGAAGGAACGGCGGAGTATGAAGGGATGAATTGGAATAGTTTACGGTTAGTTTTCGAGAAGACTGCTGGTCAATACTTCCTTGTAGCTGTCATTCATGGTCAATGGACGATCTAATGAATTAGTCTATTGCTCGGAGGTAGAACGAAAGGGTCCTCTCTGTTGGCGGTTATGATTACCAACAGAGAGGACCCTTATTTATAAGTATATTACATTTTTGAGGTAAGCATGCGAACGGCTTTGAATAATTGGAAACGAGAAAATCTTGCAAACTTTCGCATTGGTCTGGGAATAATTTTAATGGATGTATGTTCATGCAACGTATTGTGAACTAAAGCAGCTATGATAAGTACAGTACCGACAATTTCAAAAGTACTAATACTGTAACCTTGAATTGCAATGATTACAAAAGTCGTGATCGGAACAAAATTAATAAATAGTACGCCGTGAGTGGAAGATAAAAGTTGTAATCCTTTATTCCAACTTAACAAGGCAACAAGTCCAGGTAATAGTACCATGAATGCCATTTCAAATTTTACATTTGATAATGTTTCTAATGTAGGTACTTCTAACATACCTGTAGCAGTTCCTGTTGCGACAACTAGAAAGGCTACACCATTACCAAGTAAGCAAGTTAATGTAGAGTATCTAAGAATTGACCAGCCCTTAAAGCGAGAACCACCCAATGAATAAACAACCCAACCAGTAACACCGATAAAGATTAATAATAACGGCAACAGTTGATTACTGTTCATAAAGAAGAATGACAAATCACCTCTAGTAATGACGAGCATCGCTCCAATAAAGGCAATGACAATATTACGAGCTGTTGTTGCTGTTGGTCTTTTACGTGTACCTAGCCAAACTAAGACGATTGTAATGATTGGCATAAGTACTTCCATAATAGAAGCAATAACCGTTCCTGCCTCACCCATCATCTGTTGCCCTAGGAACACACACATATTGTAGATGACGAACGCCATGGATCCGAAAAATGTTAGTGCAAGTCCGCGTCCCTCAAGTTTGAAAGCTTTACGACCTTCTTTAGCGAGCAGAATGATCGTTAATAATATGCTGACTAAGAAATATCTAATGAATGAAAAGTAGAACGGATCTATATGCTGTAATGCCAAATGCGCAACGGGAAACATTGCACCCCAAGAAACACTAGCGATAAGACATAGTAATGCTCCGATCACTACATTTTTTCTAACCATTGTGGTAACTCTCCATCCTAATAATATCCAATATTTTTTCTATAGAGGTTTGAACTCTTATCTATTTTTTACTATAGAAGAATTAATGCACTATGTAAAATGATTGAAAGTAAATACTTCCATCATTTATAATGATACTTATATGATTGGTAATTTAGCTAATCAATGTGGAACGGGGGAGCGACGTGGAACTTAATGACTTAATAATTTTTCAAAAAGTAGTTGAATGTGGCAGTGTAAGTAAAGCGGCAGAGCAATTGAGTTATGTACAATCCAATGTGACAGCTCGGATTAAAGTATTAGAGAAAGAATTGCATACACCACTATTCAGTCGTCACAAACGAGGGATGATTATTAACTCGGAAGGGAAACGTTTATTAGAATATGCGAAAGAGATAACGGCGAAAGTCGAAGAGATGAAACGGAGTTTTCAAGATCAAGATGGAGCTTCAGGTATGTTAAAGATTGGAATTGTAGAGACGGTTATCGCGCTCCCACACATTCTATCATCATTTAATGACCATTATCCTAATGTAGAATTATCGTTAATTGCAGGCGTTACAGATCAACTTATTCAAGATGTAATTGATATGAAGTTGGATGGGGCTTTCGTAACTGGTCCGATTCGTCATCCGAGTGTAGAACAGCTAGCAGTTATTCAAGAAAAACTAGTTCTAGTATCTAAGCGAGACAGTTTCACAATGGATCAACTGACAACAACTCCATTTCTACTTTATCACAAAGGTTGTGGCTATCGTGGACGATTGGAAAGTTGGATGAAGGTCGAAGGAATTATTCCACGTAAAATTATGGAGTTTGGAACGTTCGGGACAATTATTGGAAGTGTCGCTGCAGGTATTGGAGTGACGATTATCCCTCAATCTAGCGTTACCGATCTTGTTGCTACGGAAGTTGTAGAGGAGCATCAATTGCCAGAGCCGTATTGTGATATTACAACGATTTTTGTGTGGCGTAAAGATTCCTATATTACGAATACACTTTCACATTTTATAGATGAAATTCAACAACACGCATATTTATTGGATAAAAATTATGTTAATAATGTGTAAATACTTAATATATTACTGTCAAATAAATTAATATTCATTAAATTATTAATAAATATTAATTTTTGGGTTGATCTCTTCACATTTCATTCTTATAATAAGTTAATACATTACTATACTAAAGTGGTGTGTAGCATTTACGAGTTAGGGAGTGTACTTGATGAAGGTTGCTATATTAGGTAGCAGTGGTGGAAATTTGTTCAATCTAGGTGGTCGTGACCCCGAGAAATTATTAGGTGAAATTTTAGTGCAATGTCAAAGCGCTGGAGTTGAGATTGCTGCAGTTCAATTTATTGCTGCTCAAGAATCAATGGATGTAGCTAAAGGAAAGACATTAGCGTCATTGTATAGCTGGAATACTTCTGAGCAGACATTTGTAAAAGGTCAACAAAATAATCTATCTACTATTAATGACCAAGCGAAAGATGCAGACCAAGCAATTGCAAAGCTTATTCGCAATAAAGCAGTAGATGGCATCATTATTATGAGTGGTGATCCCGAGGGAACAAATAATGCAGCCATTACAGCCGCAGCCGAATTCAAACTGCCGATTGTAGGTACAGGTGGAACGTCTATGGCACTTATCAGTTCCAAAGGAGCTAATGTCATCGCTACATCCGGTACGACAGGTACAACAAACCGTACAAGAGCAGTTTCTTTCTTAACTTCACTAAGTAAACAATGGAATATTAAATATATGCCTGTTCTAGGTCATCAAGGAAATAACGGTCAAGGTTCATCTATAAGTGTGTGGAAAAGAATTAACTTCAAAGGAATAATGCAAGCATCCTTACCAGGATTTATTGCGATGGCTATTATACTTGCCCTAAGTAAAATTCCTGCTCTATCTGTTTTAAGTGATGTGTTTAATGTTATTATTGGCGCCTTGCCTGTATTGATTGCTGTTATTGCAGCGAAACAAGTGTCTGAGCTAGATGAAGTTTCAATTGTAGCGGGTGTTATCGCGGGTATTCTGTCCACTAAAGGCGGTATTATCGGTGGTATGATTGGTGGTATTCTAGCTGGTATTTTGGTGCAATGGCTGTTTACCAAATGCGTTCAGTGGCGCTTCCCGATGACTACAGTAAACATTGTAGCTGGTGGTGTCTCAGGTCTTGTAGCAGGTTTACTTATGTATTTCCTCGTATCTCCGATTGCATTGCAACTTGGAGAATGGGTAAAAATTATTATTAATGTAGCTATTGAATTCAATCCGATATTAGCGGGTATATTAGCAGGGTTGTTAATCTGGCCAGCTATACTAGCTGGTGTATATCACGCAGCAATATTACCGATTGTATTGCTTGAGATGGAAACAACTGGTAATAGTTTCCTTGGAGCTGTAGATATGGTTGGTCTAGTTATGGTTTCTGCTGGTATTACATTAGCTAATATTATTAGTCCGCGTGATAAAGGAGAGGCTACGGTTGCAACACCTGGATTCTTAATTAATATGGGGTTTGGTACATTCGTTGAAGCAGCGTATCCGTTTATGTTCTCTAATAAAGTCGTATTTGCAGGTGCGATTATTGCTTCTGGTATTGGTGGAGGTTTAGTTGGATTGCTCGCCATTCGTGGTACAGCCTACGTTCCATCCTTTGCGGCTCCATTCTTATCTGATAATCCATGGGGCTTTGCTATTGCTATGCTTGTCTCCTTACTAGTAGCTTTTGCGATAACGATTGTTGCGAACAAGACAGTAAAAGTGAAATAAATCCATTATGAATGTAGAGGCTATGAAGTAGCTAATGTAGATAAGCGTATGTTCAAAAATCTGCTTTTTGAACGTACACTTAACGACGTTACTTTGTAGCTTTTTTGTTGACTATTAACAATAAAAAATATAGTTACTTGCAATTCGTTGGCGTTATATGCACAATATAAATAAGTGTTGTAATTCGTCTTGAGTAGCTTTCGAAGTACTTTTTGTGCAAGAAGTAATTCAGGAAGTTAACAAAAAGTTGCTTATGCTTTCGAAGTACTTTTTGTTTGCAAGAAGTAACTCAAGAAGTTAACAAAAAGTGGCTTATGCTTTCGAAGTACTTTTTGTTTGCAAGAAGTAATTCAGGAAGTTAACAAAAAGTTGAGAGGAATGATATAGATGGAATTAGGTATATCGACGTTTGTGGAATGTAATCCCGATCCGAAGACGGGGGAGGTTATTACTCATGCAGAGCGTATTCGTCAAGTTGTGGAAGAAATCGTCTTAGCAGATCAAGTTGGACTAGATGTATATGGTGTAGGTGAGCACCATCGTCAAGATTATGCAGCTTCTTCGCCTGCTACAATTCTTGCTGCAGGAGCAGCAAGAACAAAAAATATTCGGCTGACAAGTGCGGTAACTGTATTATCTTCAGATGATCCTGTTCGAGTATATCAACAATTTGCTACTGTTGATGCTATATCTAATGGTCGTGCTGAAATTATGGCAGGCAGAGGCTCGTTTATTGAATCATTTCCACTATTCGGCTATGACCTAGAGGATTATGATGAACTATTTGATGAGAAGTTAGATCTATTACTACATCTTACAAAGTCAGAAATAGTTAGCTGGAAAGGTAAACATCGTTCATCTATCAACGCTAAAGGGATTTACCCACGCCCTGTACAAGATCCACTTCCAGTATGGATAGGTAGTGGCGGTAATCAACAATCAGTTGTTAGGGCTGGTTATCTTGGTTTACCATTGGTATTAGCAATCATCGGTGGAAGTCCATATCACTTCGCTCCACTTGTTGAATTGTATAAGAGGGCAGCTACTAAAGCAGGTCATGATATTAGTAAGCTGCCAATTGCCTCACATTCACATGGCTTTATCGCGGATACGACGGAACTTGCTGCTGAGCAATTCTTCCCACCAGCCCAAGCTGTTATGAACATTTTGGGCCGTGAAAGAGGATGGAGTCCCTATACGAAGCAAACATTTGATCATGCTCGTAGTATTGAAGGTGCGTTATATGTTGGTGATTCACAATATGTTGCGCAGAAGATTATCAACTTACGTAAACATGTAGGGATTACCCGTTTTATGATTCATATGCCATTAGGTACGATGCCACATGATCAAGTGATGCATGGTATTGAGCTATTTGGTAAGGAAGTTGCTCCAATCGTTCGAGAAGAAGTTTCGAAATGGGAGAAAGAACAAGGGATACAATAATATGTTCACAGAAAATCCGATATGTCCTAAATATATCGGATTTTTATTATATTAATAGAAGAGAAAATTATAAAGCTGTAGTAAACTTATTGTATTACATATAAAGTATTAAGGGAGAGCACGCTAATGGCAGATCATCGGATTATTCATTCCGTTATTTTTACTCTTAAACATGTGGCAGGTTCAAGTGAAGAGCGAGCTTTTTTGGATGATGGACGTTCAATTCTAAGTTCTATCCCTACCGTTCAACAGTTTAAAGTGTTTAATCAAGTTAGTCCGAAAAATGACTATCAATTTGGTTTCAGTATGTTGTTCGAGGACAAGCAAGCTTATACAGCATATAATGAACATCCACTTCATGTTGCATTTGTAAGTGAACGCTGGGAGAAGGAAGTTTCTCAGTTTCTAGAGATTGATTATACAGAGTTTGAATAATGGCAACTCGATTATAGAAACTATAATAGTTTATTAATATTTGAATACTATGGAAAGATTGAGAGAGACGCAAGTCTCTCTTTCTTTTGTCTATTAGACAGTTGACGGGGACAATTTAGCAAGCTAGCACATATATAAGAGTAGACCTAACACTTGCAACAATAGCGAAGTGTACAGAAGGACTACTCTTTTTTTGCTGCAATTCTAACGAAAGGGTGAATCAAATTACTGTATTAATAGATTAGAAGGATAGCGCTGTACATTCTGAAAGGGTATAACGATTATTCTCTATGTTAAGGGAGAGACAACAATGCTAATTACATTATTGAAACCATTTACTTCACTTATATCTAGAATGAAGTATGGTCAGAAGTTTGTTTTTATTAGTATTTTATTCCTCGCCCCAATCATTTACTTATTTACAACATGGGCAGTTGATCAGCAGGAGGAAATTGAATACTTGAATGGAGAACAAGTAGGTGTCAATCAGATTGAAGAAGTGTGGCCACTTGCAATACAAATTCAGCAGCATCGAGGATTGGTTAGTGATTACTTAAATGGTGATACTGAGCTCCTTACAAATATTAAGGTAAAGCAGGCGGAAATAGAAGATTTAACGGGCCGTATTGATCAACGATTTAATAAAGAAAAATATCCGCAATCTTACAAGCAATATCAATCTATACTAAGCCAGTGGCATAAGTTAGAGAGTACTTTTGACCAATCTTCTGCGGCTGAAAGTTATAATATTCATTCGGCTTTGGTCAAGGAGGTGTTAGTTGCTATTAAGCTGTTATCTGATGAATCTTATTTGACGCTTGATACTGAGATTGACACATACTATATGATGCGTTTGCTTGTTAACGAGCTTCCTATACTAATAGAAACAACAGGTGTTATAAGAGGACAAGGGAATGCTACATTAATGACTGGCCAATTAAGTGATGAAGCATATTTGCAATTGCAGCTGAAGAAGGCAATTAGTGAGGATACCGGTAATGAGTTAGTGAACACGATCGGGCGTTTGAAAACTAACCACGCTGGAAAGTATACCAACTTACTTGATCAATTAGAAAATGTTCATACGATGTCTGAAAATTATATTACTCTTTTAGACAAAGAAATATTAGAAGCTGCTAGCTTTACAATAAGTAATGAAGATTACTATAACCAAGGTGCTGCTGTAATTGAAGAAATGAATAAAGCTTATGTGTTACTTGGGCATAACATGACAGATCAATTACAATCTAGAATCGACGCTAACGTATTAAGTCGTAATATTGCATTATCGATAATGAGCATCATTTTTATATTTATTATGTTGATATATTTAGCTTTCTATCGGAGTGTAATAGAAACGGTCAAAAATTTGAAAGATCGAGCAGAAGCAATGGCAAAAGGTGATTTCTCACAAAACATTGTGTTAAATACGAAGGATGAACTAAGAGAAGTAGGAGAAGCATTCAATCGTATGCAACATGCTATGAGCATCGTGTTAGAAAATAATCAAAATATAGCTAAAACAACATTGGGCTCTTCGACTCAACTTGCAGCGATTGCTCAGGAAAGCTCCATAGCGATGAAACAGGTGGCAGAATCAGTACAGCAAGTATCAGATGGCACAGTAAGACAGACTCGAACGACTAGTGAGACAGCGAAAGCGATGAATGAAATGGCTATTGGAGTGAATCGGATAGCTGAAGCGGCAACAGAGGTTGCCTTTGTAGCCGTTCGTGCGAGTGAAAATGCGTTGCTAGGTGATCAACAGCTAACAGAAACAGTTAAGCAAATGGACAGTATTAAGAAGTCACAGGATCTAAGCGCAGGGGTCGTTCGTCGCCTAGAAGAACACTCTGCACAAATTAGTAAAATAATTGATGCTATTATGGATATTGCATCACAAACGAAATTACTAGCATTGAATGCCAATATCGAAGCTGCACGTGCGGGTGAGTACGGACGAGGGTTTACAGTAGTAGCACAGGAAGTAGGGAAATTAGCGGAAGAAACAACGACATCTGGAAAGTCAATATCCCAGTTGCTAGGTGAAATTCGCGGCTTAGTGAATGAAAATGTTGAAGCAATGAAGTCGATGCAAATGGAGACAAATAGTGGATTAGAATCCGTCCATCGTTCGAAAAATACGATTGATCGAATATTAGAAGATATTAGAATTGTTAGTGGTCAAATCCAAGATGTTTCTGCCACATCAGAAGAAATGTCAGCTGAAATGCAAGAAGTTACCTCTTCAATTGCTGAAGTGGCACACATTTCCGAACTTAATTCTAATGAAGCAGAAACTATGGCTGCAGCAGCCGAAGAGCAGCTGGCATCTATGGAACAAATTGAGTATTCAGCGAAAGAATTGAAGCAAGTCTCCGCTCAATTACAAGATGATCTAAGCAAGTTTATTCTTCAATCCAAAGATAAGTAGTTATACTTGCTTCACCATATGCCAGAAAGGTTTATGGTGGAGCATAATTTGTTTATCTGCCACATAGCCTTTGCGCTTATAGATATCTTCAGCGGAAGCATTGTCAAAATCAACGTTTAATCCGACCTTATGAACACCGTCATTTGCAGCTTTTTGTTCACTATGCTGCATTAATCGAGAGGCGATACCACGCCCTTGATATGATGGATGAACGGCTATTGCATCGATGTAATATTCATCTGTGTCGGCTTCTAATTCAAGCGTTACTGCTTTTTGTAGACGTTGTTGTAGTAATGTCTCAATAGGTGAATATAACGCGGTCATATCTTTGCCGTAATAGCATAGAATCATTCCCGCAATCTCCCCATCGATTTCTTCAACGGTAACCAATTCGTAGCTAAATCGATTACCAGGGGTACAGTAATACTCTGTTAAAATTTTCGCAGCGGCGTTCTCATCATGTTCGCCTGTAAATGGAACCGTTAGTTCATGGATAGCAGAAATAATTAATGAAACAACTTGTGATGCATCTTCTAGTTGCGCTTGTCTAATCATGTGGTATATCTCCTTAAATTTTTTATCATCTACTTATTTTTATTTGCTCTATAATAACACTTCTTGCGATAGAAAGTCACATTGAAAGCAATTGTTTCATCATAAAGAAAAAGCTTAGAGCAACGTTAATTCGTTGCTCTAAGCTCTATTATTCTCATTTTGCGATAGAAACAATAATCATTTCATATGGAGCAAGTGTCCATTGTTCTTGAGCCACATCTGCACGAGAGCGAGTTACGAAGTTGTAACGAGCATCTAATGTAGGAATTGGCGTTGTTTGATTGGAGAAGTTATGAATGAACACATATTTTGTCGTTTCATTTTCACGGCTAGCAGCATACACAGCATCTGGCAACTGTACATCAAGCGCAGTTTCAAGTTGAAGTTTGTGTGCTAGTTCATTGTAGAAATCATCATAGAAAGCATCTTCGAAATGACTTCCGATATGATAAGCTTCACCTTTAGCGAATTGATTACGTGTTACGACAGCACTACCGGAGTAGAAGTCATCTTTATAAGTCATAATTGCCTCTGCACCTTGCAATTTAACGATGTCACAAAGCATAGTACAACTATAACTACCTTGTAGCTTACCTTCAGCAAGTGATTGGTTTACTTGACCATAGTTAAGTTCATGATCGTATAAGCCATCAATTTCTTCACTATATAGACCAAGCACATCCGTTAAATCATGTGGACCATCACCCATGAACATTAGGTCGTTTTCGTTAATAATACCAGTCCAATAAGTTGTAATTAGTGTGCCACCATTTTCAACAAAAGCACGCATCTTTTTCTCAAATCCAGCGCGTAGCATGTATAGCATTGGTGCAACAACGATTTTATATTCATTGATCTCGCATTCCATATCAACAAAGTCTACTGAAATACCTTGTTTTGTAAATGCGCGGTAGTGAGCTTGAACTTCTTCTATATAACCCATGTCCTTATTGCGAGGACCTTGGGAATCTTCAACTGCCCATTTGTTCTCCCAGTCGTATACGATGGCTACTTCTGCATTCGTATTTGTTCCAGCGATATCAGACAGTTCTGTTAGCATATGACCTAGATGAGCAACTTCTTTGAACACTCTTGCATCAGAGCGATCGTTATGGGCTACAACTGCACCATGAAGCTTTTCACTAGAACCACGACTTTTTCTCCATTGGAAATATTGAACAGAATTTGAGCCATGTGCTACTGCTTGAAGAGAAGACAATAGATGCATACCAGGCTTTTTCAGCTTAGATACACTTTGCCAGTTCGTGCTTGATGGAGTGCTTTCCATCAATAGAAACGGCTCTTTTTTGATAGAGCGCATAATATCATGCATCATAGCAGTATCTAGACCAACTGAGATGTCATCTTTTTTATGCCATAGTGGATAACTATCCCACGATACGATATCTACATCATTTTTGAACTTAAAGTAATTCAAACCATTAAAGTAGTACATGAAGTTAGCGGTTACTGGAAGTTCAGGGTTAAAAGGCTTAACAGCAGCAATTTCATGATTCATGAAGTTTTGAGTTTGATCAGAAACGAAACGTTTCCAGTCAAGGTTCATACCATGAATCGCATTTTCACCATGTGGTGCAGGTGATTCTACTTGAGACCAATCGCTGTACGTATGGCTCCAGAATGTTGTCCACCATTGCATATTAAGTTCTTCAATTGTACCGTATTTATTTTTTAGCCAATCACGGAATGCATCTTGGCAGTGATCACAGTGACATTCGCCGCCATACTCATTGGAAATATGCCAAAGTTTCACTGCTGGATGTTGTGCATAACGTTCTGCTATTTTTTGATTAATAATAGTAATTTTTTCACGATATACAGGTGAAGTATAACAATGATTATGACGTGCTCCGAACAAATTACGTTGACGGTTAGCTCCTACACGTAATACTTCAGGGTATTTTTCTGCAAGCCAATTGGGACGAGCACCCGATGGAGTAGCAAGAAATATATTAATGCCATTATTATATAAATTATTGATAACGCTATCTAACCACTCAAAATCAAAAACGCCTTCTTTAGGTTCAAGCTTTGCCCATGAAAAAATACCAACGGACATTATATTGCTGCTGGACGCTTTCATATACTCGATGTCTCTCGCCAATATTTCCGGATCATGGAGCCATTGCTCTGGATTATAATCTGCTCCGTGAAGCAATTTATCTGAGAATAACTTCTGCATACATATATCCCCTTAAACTTTTTGTAGTCTTCCTGTGATACTCCTTGAAAACAAAAAGTACGTCGGAAGCAAGATCTTCAACTTTTTATTATCCCCCTGAAATACTTCTAGTAAATAAAAAGTATATCGGAAGCAAAATTTTTAACGTGTTTTTGAGACTTAGGCTATACTCGATATTCCAATGAATATCAAGTATAGCCTAAGTATAAAGATGGACTATTTAACTGAACCAAGCATACCTTGTACAAACTGTTTTTGCAGTAGGAAGAAGATAATAATGGTTGGTATTGTAGTAATTATAATTGCCACCATAATAATACCATAGTCTGGATTATATGATGAAGCTAGTGATGATACAACTAGAGGCAATGTTTTTTTCTCTGGAGATTGCAATGCAATCAATGGCCAGAGGAAGTTATTCCAGTTTGCCATGAACGTGATGATTGCAGCAGCTGCATAAGTTGGTTTCATAGTCGGCACATAAATATGTGTGAATAATTTCAACTCGTTCAATCCATCAACCCGGCCGGCCTGAAGTAATTCACGTGGGAATGACTTCGTATTTTGCAAGAAGAAGAAGATCATGAATGCAGTAGTCATACCAGGTAGTATAACTGCAGTTGCAGAGTTAAGTAATCCCCAAGTACTGAATAACTTGAACAATGGAATCATAATTGCAGCGAAAGGCATCATCATGGATAACATTAGTAGTCCGAATAGACGATCTGTGCCTTTCGTACGATATACTTCAAATCCATATCCTGCCATAGAACAAAGAATTAATGTTAATAAAGTAGATACAATCGCAATGACGAAAGAATTCGTGAATGCAGTAGCAACATCTGCTGTATCAAACAATTTATTAACGTTATTCATAAATTCTGAACCAAAGCTGAATTTACCTTTAACGATATCGCTTGATGAATTGGTCATACCAGTAATCATCCATGCGAAGGGAAACAGAGATATGAATGAAGCGATAATAAGAAATGTATGTTTACCGATTGCGCCTAGATGTTTCATTTCTTCTCACCTCCGACTTTCAATTGTAGAACAGCTAGCACTGCAACAATAACAACAATTGCATAAGAAACAGTAGCCGCATACCCGAAGTTAGGAGTATATACAAATGATAAGTTGTAAATGTATTGCGAAATAGTCATCGTTGAGTTACCAGGTCCACCATTTGTAATATTTACAACTTCGTCGAATAGTTGAAGTGTACCATTTGTAGAGATAATCGCTGTAAATAAAATAATTGGTTTCAGCATTGGAATGGTAATGGACACGAATTGACGGAATTTAGATGCACCGTCAATGGATGCCGCTTCATAAACACTTGGATCAACGTTTTGCATAGCAGAAAGGTAGAAGATCATGTTATAACCTGTCCAACGCCAAGTAATAGCTAATATTATGACCACACGAGCCCAGACAGGATCCAACAACCATGCTACAGGCTCATTGATAATATGCAAATTTAATAACATCTGATTGAAGATACCATCTACTGCAAACATACTTTTGAATAGAATGGAGTAAGATACCAATGCGGTTACGCAAGGCAAGAAAATTGCTGTACGGTAAAAACCTTTAAGCTTCAATTTTGGTGAGTTTAATAGATGGGCAATAACTAAACCCAGTATAAGCATGATAGGTACTTGAATAACTAAATATAAAAGCGTATTGAATAAAGCTTGTAAGAACATTGGATCAGAGAATAGGCGAGTATAGTTACCTAAACCTACAAAGTGAGAAACATTACCTTTACCTGATTCGAATGAAAGGATAAAGGATTGTATCATCGGATAAAAACTGAACAATAAAATTAATGCGGATGGCAGTAATACAAACTGCCATCCGATTAGAGAGGATTTATTGAACTTGCCCCTCATATTACCACCCGCTAACTTATAGATTATTGTACTTGTTGTTCAAATAGCTTTTGAATGCTAGCTAGGCTTTTCGTAAGGTCTGCACCGTTAAGAATGTTAGGAAGCTCGTTTTTCAAAGCATCTTTAGCTTCTTGAGTGTACATACCTAAAGTAATACCAGGAACTTGTGTTGACCATTCAGTAAAGTCAGCGTAGATGGCTTGGTTACCGAAGAATTCAGATGTTTGTTGGTATGCTTCGCTTGAGAATGAAGGAATATAAGAACCAACACCACCAGCTTCAGTTAGGAAACGCTCATAGAATTCGCTGCTGCCACCGATTGTAGCGCCAAGGAATTCCTTAGCAAGATCTTTATTTGCTGATTTTTCAAGTACGAACCAGCTAGAACCGCCTTCGTTAGAAGCATTTACGCCACCTTCGATATCAAGACGCGGTGTAGGAGCTACAGCCCATAGACCTTTTTGATCAGCCGCATCCATAATAGAAGCGATTTGCCATACACCAGACACTACAGTTGCAACATCACCAGCATTGAAGCTACCAACAAATTCACTCCAACCAGTTACTGGTTTAGCAATACCAGAATCAGCGATTGCTTTGTATAGACGAAGTGTTTCAGTCATCACTGGGTTATTTACGAAGTTACCTTTGTTTTCTGGAGTGATATACCAGCTACCACCAGATTGAAGAAGAATAGATGTCCAAGCTTCATCGTTCGGGTTGATTGTAGACATGAATTTACCAGTTTTCTCTTTTACAACTTTACCGATTTCAATGTATTGATCCCAAGTGATGTTCTCAAGATCTTCTGCAGTGTAACCAGCTTCAGCAAGGAGATCAGTACGGTAGAACATACCAGTAACACCGATATCGAATGGAATACCGTAAACTTTCTCATCAATTGTCAATGCATCAACTTTATATTGAGAGAATTGAGTGAAATCAACTGAATCAGTGAAATCAGTGAATGTACCAGGGTAAGAATTTACATATTTTTGAATGTTAGGATCAT
Organism: Candidatus Pristimantibacillus lignocellulolyticus; assembly: GCA_023639215.1. Taxonomy (NCBI): domain Bacteria; kingdom Bacillati; phylum Bacillota; class Bacilli; order Caryophanales; family Paenibacillaceae; genus Pristimantibacillus (SeqCode); species Pristimantibacillus lignocellulolyticus (SeqCode). The sequence continues at coordinate 1,217,158 of CP097899.1, read as the reverse complement.
TTACAAGAATAATGTCAGGAAGACCATCAGTAACACCAGCAGCTAAGTTAGTGTTTAATTTTTGTTCAAGATCAGCTTTCGCCATATCGATTACTTCTAATTCAAATCCTGGATTTTCTTTTTTGAAAATTTCTTCAGCAATTTTTAGTGCTTTTCCATTAAAGGAAGGATCCCATGCCCAAGCAACTACTTTTTGATTGCCGGAATCTGTGCTGTTGTTTGCTTCATTTTTGGAGCTACCACAAGCAGCTAGTAGACCAGTCATTAACGCAGTAAGAAGCAAAATTGTAAGTGCTTTCTTCATTTATTACAACCCCTTGTCTATGTTTTGTGTTTACATGTTAATTCTAAGAAAAATAAGCCCAGCTGTATAATAAGTATTTTGTGTTAAGATGGAACAAATTATAGAAATATGAAGATTGAGAATATGTTTATAGTATTATTTTTGTGTACTAGTAATTAATTTAGAGAATTTTTTTTTGGTGAAATAGTGAATACTTGCTATGTTAACTTGTTATATGATAAAAAGATGTAACTGAAGAAATGAAAAAGGTGATTACGACGATGACATCATATAGAGTAATGATCGTAGACGACGAAGCGATATTTAGAACGGGTTTAACTCATTTACATGACTGGAGTAAAGAAGGCATAGAAGTAGTAGCGCAAGCGGCGAATGGTATGGAGGCTTTAGAATTAATTGACAAGGTACACCCTCATGTTGTCATCACAGATATTATGATGCCTATTATGGATGGAATAGATTTAGTGAAAAATCTACGAAAACATCATCCTTCTATAAAAATAATAATATTGAGTAGTTACAGTGAATTTGAACTAGTAAGAGAAGTGTTCAAATATGGTGTGGATGATTATTTATTGAAGCCAAAAGTAACAGCAGAAGAATTAGTTACACTAATTCATAATTCTTGCGAGCCTAGTGCGATTCAGCGTACACAGGTTGTCCCTTTATTGAAAGAGCCAGCCATTATTATTGGTCAGTGGTTTGAACAGGAAGATCATCTTTCAGAAGAAGACAAGCAGCAGTTAAACAGTTATTTACCTAGTAGCCAATTTACAATGCTGGTAACAAGTACAGCTGGGCTACAGTCACTTACTAATAACAGTCAATATGAGCTTGAACAATTTATTTTAGATAAATGCTATGAACAATTTCATACGATTTCCTATGTATCAATTTTCACAAAGCATCATATAGCGATCATTATTAACCATGAACCAGAGGAAGAATTGGATTTGAAATCAATTATGATTCAATTCGTGAAAAAAGTGAATGAACGTTATTCACAACTGAAATTTCTTCATTCCAACACGGTTTTTTCAATTGATCTATTGAAAGAAAAATATACATTATTGCAAGAGTTACAGAGCAAAGTGATTTATTTCAGCTCACGCAGTATGATGCTTGAGAATGAGATTAAGCAGAATCCAATTGTAGTAGCTTTTGAACATGAACCTTTTGTAAATGCTTTGAAGTGGTTAACAATTAATCAAGCCAAAGAGCATTTTGATCAGTACTTTATGGAAGTGAAAAAGACACAAGCTTTAGATGAGTACTCGCTAAAACGATTTATTCAACATATTATTTATACCGTTATGAGTAATCTTGAACATTTGAAGTTGCCATTTACAGAGCAAAGTTCTGAAAAACTCATATGGTTCAAAAAGATCGATTTAGCAACAACAATAGATGAGCTAGAAGAAATTATGACGTTGTTTATGCAAATGGTTCAAGATCAGTTCAATGAGCATAACGAGCATAATGAAGTGAATTTGTTGAATCAAATTATTGATCACATTCATGCGAACTATGATCAAGATATCTCTTTATCTGAACTAGCAGATAAGTTTCACATGAATTATAGTTATTTATCGTGGTATTTCAAACACCGGACGAATGAAAATTTAACAGCTTATATTAATAAATTACGTATCGAAAAAGCAAAAGAATTACTGAAATATAACGATGAAACAATCTCGCAAATTAGTATGAAAATAGGATTCTCAGAACATAACTATTTTTCTAAAGTCTTTAAGAAGTTCACAGGTATGACGCCTGTTGAGTACCGAAACTCACACTCTAAGTAAAGGTGATCCTATGCCAAGACGAAACAGTATTTTTATGAAGTTTCTTGCGATTATGCTAGCGGCAACGTTAATTATATCCGTCGTCATTACGATTGCAACTTCACGTATTGCTGAACAATTATTATTGAAACAAATCACTCAAAATGCTTCTGTAAATATGGAACTCGTACGAGATGAATTGCTTAAATATAACGAGCAAATTGTCAATACGATGGTCCGTATTAATAATAGTGATGCTTTCAAGCAATATTTAACGCAACCAACAAAGTCAACGCTTGATCAGTTGAATATTATTATGAATTTGGGTAGATATATCGATACCTACAAAGAGTATTTAAGTCCTGACCAAACGCATTTTATTGTAGCAGGAGTAGGTAGTAATAAAGATCGTAATTACTCAAGTAATGCTTTGAAATGGGATCGTGTACCTTCTAATATTATTGAAGATTACATGGTAAAAGATGGGCTAGTCCAGCAGAAGATACTCTATCATGGCAGTCCAAATCTATTTGCTGATTCGGTGCCCTATGAACGATATATATTTGCTACTAAACCTTTGATGGATACTTTCCAAAGAAAAATGTATGGATACACGATTGTTATTATGAATGAACAAACGATCTATGATATATACAGTTCTTATCTATCAGATGGGGCGGATATTTCTCTAGTGACATCAACTGGTTATGTGATGTCTAGCAGTGTACGTGATAACACGAATATAGTTAGTCCTGAATTACTTGAATATGCTAAATTAGGAGCGAATTCTGAAAGGCATGGAATAATGACAGAGAATGATATGACGTATATATCTTTCTATATCCCTGAATTCGATGCTTATTTATTACAAGAAATAGATGGTGAAATTGCGTTTGCTCCATTACACAAAATTGCATATCGCATTGCTGAAGTTGTAGTTATCGTACTTCTTCTAATTATTATATCGGTTTACTTTATGACTCGTAAAATTACTAAGCCACTGTATGAACTTGTTGATACAATGCAAAATGCTAAGGTAGATTCATTGCATAGCCACCCGATACAAGAGGGAGTCAGTTATGAGATTAAAGTAGTAACGAAAACGTACAATCATCTTGTGAAGGAAATCGATCGTTATACCAATAGCTTAATTTTTGAACAAAATGAGCGTCGTAAAGCGGATCTGAGTGCTCTGCAAATGCAAATCAACCCTCATTTTTTATACAACACTCTTACTTCGATTAAATATTTGGCGAAGATGAATCGAATTGATGATGTGGATCGGACCATAACAAGTTTAAGTGCGATGTTGCAAAACACGATCGGATCGACGGAAGATACAGTTACGGTAGATCAAGAAATAGAAAACTTGAAACATTATGTCTACATCAATAAAATTCGCTATGGTGATCAAGTCGATGTATTATTTGACATTCGTCATGATTGTAATGAATTGTATATTCCTAAATTAATTATTCAACCGTTTGTAGAAAATGCATTTTTCCATGCCTTCCCTGGTATGCGTAAAGGTACCATTCATATTTTTATCAGACAACAGGAAGATCGTCTATTAATTGAAGTATTAGATGACGGTGTTGGCGCACAAGAAAATAAAGAGCGAGTGAAGAAACGTTCCGTTTCTGGTATTGGAATTGATAATGTTCATCATCGTATCGGACTACTTTATGGACCAAAATATGGGGTAGAATTAGAAAGTGCGAGCGGATATGGTACAGCTGTCAAGATTAGTTTACCAATTGTTCAAAACATTAGCATCGAACAATAAATGTTTTTAGAGGAAGTTCAAAAAGCAGACTTTGATGATGATGATTGGCTTTGTAGCATATTCGACATCGAATATGAAGCGAACTTGGGAATTTTAACATAAGCTTCCGATGTATGTTTCTTGCAGAAACATTGTAGATACGCATGTACCAATAACGTACACTCGCGTTTCATCCTTCCACAAGTAGCACTTCATCTTCTCGATTCTGAAAGCCCTCTTTTTGAACATGTACTTTTAGTATATAATGATTGATGTTATAGCGATTGTTCGTAGATTGATCTATGAAATAGAATTAGAATGCAACGTATTAATAATAGATTAACTTATATAAAGTGGAGGTCATTATGAATTCTAGAACAGAGCAATTTTCCATGCCAGCAGAGTGGACAAACCACGAACGTACTTTTATATCTTGGCCGATTCAATCTTCAATGGTATATCCTGAAATGTACGCGGAAGTTTGTGCAGCTTATGCTGAGATCATTACAGCAATGGCAGAATTCGAACCTGTAACTGTTGTTGTTAACGGTGCAGATGAAATAGCAGTAAAAGCTCAAGTAGGAACAAATCATAATTACGCAGTAGAATGCTTAGTTATTGAGCATAACGATGCTTGGTTACGTGATAATGGTCCAACGTTTGTTACGACAACAGATGGTAAGCTTGCTGGAGTTAATTGGGGCTTTAACGCATGGGGTGGGAAATATACGCCTTGGGATCTTGATGACGCTGTAGCACCGCAAATTATTAAGCATGTTGGTGCAACGCAATTCGATGCTCCCCTTGTGATGGAAGGCGGTTCTATTCATGTCGATGGTGAAGGAACATTGCTAACCACAGAGGAATGTTTGTTAAATGTGAATCGTAATCCAGATCTATCTCGCGAGCAAATATTTGAACTTTTGAAGCAATATGTCAATATAGATGAAGTTATTTGGCTGAAAAATGGATTAAGTGGCGATGAAACAGACGGTCATGTAGATAATATCGCTTGTTTCGCAGCACCTGGAAAAGTTATTATGCAAGTTTGTTATGATCCTAGTGATGATAACTATGCCATTACACAAGAAAACCTGCAAATACTGCGTGACGCTGTAGATGCTAAAGGTCGTAAATTAGAAATTATTGAAATCGAGCAACCACCGGCTGTATACTTCGAAGATTCTAGATTGACGTTAAGTTATTTGAACTTCTACTTTGTGAATGGTGGTATTATTCTACCTGTATTTGGTGGTACTGCAGAAGAAACGGATCGCAAAGCAATGGAAGTGTTATCTTCGTTGTACCCGGATCGTCGAATTCGCACTGTAAATGGGATGGGTGTTATACGTGAGGGTGGTAACGTTCACTGCACAACCCAACAACTCCCAAGTGTTCGCTAGTGATCACGATGATATGCTAAAGTAGCGGATTCGACGGCGAAGATGGCGTTCATCGCTCTTTCCGGTGCTCATGTACCAATACCGTACATTCCGCTCCTCACTTCGCTAGCTTCACGCCATCTTCTTGGTGCTGACTACCGAACATTCGAGGAAGATCTTTGACCGCATGTGAGGACGCTGCGCTGCTCACTTAGTTGGCTTTATGCCAACTTTGCTGGGATTGCGTTGTTGTTTTGATATTATGCTTAGATGGATATAGAAAATATATAACAAATGGATAGGAGAATTGCTATGAGAAATGTGAAAATTGCGGCTACGCAGATGAGCTGTGAGGCTACTCGTGAAGAGAATATTGCGAAGGCGGATCGCTTTGTGCGTGAAGCAGCAGCACAAGGTGCGCAAATTATTTTACTTCAGGAGCTGTTTGAGACTTATTATTTCTGTCAGAAGGAAAAAGCAGAGTATTATGCTTATGCAACGGAACTGACGAAAAATCCTGCGATTTTGCACTTCCAACAAGTAGCAAAAGAGCTACAAGTTGTATTGCCAATTAGCTACTATGAGAAGAAGAATAATGCTCGCTATAACTCTGTAGTCATTATTGATGCTGATGGAGAGATTCTAGGTCAATATCGTAAGAGTCATATTCCTGATGGACCAGGCTATGAAGAGAAATTCTATTTCAATCCAGGTGATACAGGATTTAAAGTATGGGATACGAAGTATGCGAAGATTGGAGTCGGCATTTGCTGGGATCAATGGTACCCTGAAGCAGCACGTTGTATGGCTTTGATGGGTGCGGAAATTCTATTCTACCCTACAGCAATCGGATCTGAACCACAAGATGGTGACATTGATTCTAAAGATCACTGGCAAGTATGTATGCTTGGACATGCAGGTTCTAATCTAGTTCCTGTCGTAGCCTCTAACCGTATTGGCGTGGAAAGTGATGAAGACTCTTCCATTACCTTCTATGGATCTTCCTTTATCGCAGGTCCACAAGGTAATAAAGTGGCGGAAGCGGGTCGATTCGAGGAAACGGTGCTTGTTGCAGAATTTGATCTTGATCAAATTGAAACGATGCGTATTGAATGGGGTGTTTTCCGTGATCGTAGACCGGATCTATACAAGGTTATTGGTACCTATGACGGAGAGCAAACATTTTTGAAATAGTTAATTATTTAGGAGCAAGCTACCAGTAGATATAGTTACTGAGAGCTTGCTCCATTTATATTAAAGGTAAAAAGTAAGTTCCGCAGTTAAGCTGTCTCATCGGTATTAAGCCGGAGGGTCAGTTTTTTTGAATTTACTCATATTTTCTGAACTTAAAGCGGATTTTTTGCGAACTCTCTAGGTGTTTGTGAAGTGAACTTTTTGAATACTCTACCGAAATAATTGAGGTCATTATATCCAACCATAAGCGCGATTTCAGTTATTGGTATCGTTCCTGTCAATAAGTATTGTTTAGCCTCTTCGACACGTTTCTGGTTGATAAAATCTATAATAGTCTGATTCGTTTCTTGCAAAAATTTTCGAGAGAGATGTGATGGATTCACATGCAGTTCCGAGGCAATGCCTTGAAGCGATAATTCTCTTTCCAAATTAAATTGAATATATGCAACCGCTTGTTTAACAAGTGGCCCATATTTAGAAGTTGAGTATGTGTTCACTGCACCGCAATATTCCTCAAGAATAATTAATCTAAGTTTATTCAAATGGGGAAGATTAGGAGCACGTTCGATCATAATAGAAAATTTTTCAGAAATGTGATGAATGTAGACAGGGTGAAGTCCACCACGCTCGGCTGCTATTCGACATAAGGTGTTCAAGGTAAAATAAATATTTTTTGCGGAACGGAGCGGACTCTCAGGGATACGATCGGGCATGACGAATATATTCACAGTTCGTTTCATTAGATCCCGTAATTTATTTAAGTCACCATTCTCAATAAGATGCATAAGTTGTTTCTCAAGCTTGTATCTCATTTCAATAATCGTTTGAAGTTCCTCAATATTTTCTTTTAATTGTTCTTTATCCAACTTTGCTGTAATGATCTCTGACGTGATAAGCTGTGCCTCTATCAGGGGATGCATTGAGAGTTGGACGAGAAGGTTACCAATATGATCAGAGTCACTACTACTTATCATATGAAGCGAAGTATAGAATGCTTCTAGATGATTACGTTCGCTAATTGGAAGGTTGTTGACGATGATGATTTGACTAATCCAATCAGAGCTTGGGACATTAGACAGAAATGGTCCTACGAGCAAATAACCAAGTAGCTTTTCCTCTCGCCAATAGCCAACGGCAATGTATTCAAGACCATACGTATTGGTGTAATAGTAATAACTTTGAGGGGGATTTACCTGTATTAATTCTGCAATTGTACTATATGTTTCGACCTGATGTTGAATGGCAATGGGTAAGGAATGCTCAACAAGTTGGAAATGAGCGACCCCATCGAGTCCAATAAACCGTGTATCCTGCTTAGTTACGGAATGAATAAGTGTACATGTTGTGTGAAAATCTTCATATAGATTATCCATTTGAGAAGTCACATCCCTGATATAGATTTCTGTAAATTAATAATATTAAAGCAATTTTTTTTTGAAGATGCAAGTTTTGTGCGAATCGAGTCAAATGCGTGCGATTATAATTGAGAAATTTGAATTATAATGTTAAATGTAATCGCTTACAAAAACAAGGGTTTTATTAATATAGAATACGGAGGGAAATAAAATGAGAACAATCAAAAGTTTGAACCATGACTGGAAATTTCTAAAACAAAATGATGAGTTAGCACAAAATACACAATATGATGATTCCAATTGGGAACAGGTAAATGTTCCTCACACATGGAATGCAGTTGACGGAGCTAATGGTTATGATTTCTTTAAAGGTGCTTGTTGGTACCGGAAGTCATTCAGAGTAGATACACTAGTACAAGGAAATAAAGTATTTATAGAATTTGAAGGATCGAACAGCATTACAGATGTCTATGTGAATGGACAACATTTGGGGCAGCATAGAGGTGGATACTCCACATTCCGATTTGATATTACTGATGTCGTGCAATTTGGAAATTCTAATACATTGGCTGTAAAAGTAGATAATACGGTAGTTGATGATGTGTATCCGCAGATGGCAGATTTCACATTTTTCGGTGGTATTTATCGTAATGTAAACCTAGTAGTTGTAAATAATATGCACTTTGATCTAATGGATTATGGCTCACAGGGTGTTTACATCCAACAAGATAAAGTGACGGATGAGTTAGCATCACTTACGGTGAGATCTAATGTTGTTAATGATAGCGTGGAAGATCAGAAAGTTCGCTTATGGGCAGACATTGTAGATGCAAGTGGTAAAATAGTCGCTTATGCAGCTAAGGAAGTTATGATTCAAGCTGGCGCTACAGAGATCGTAGAAATGCCAGTTAGCATTAACAATCCAACATTGTGGAACGGCAAGAAAAATCCATACATGTACAAAGCTAATGTTTCATTAACTAGCTTCAACGATACGGTAGATTATTTATCGATACCTGTTGGTATTCGTTACTTCCATGTTGATTCGGAGCAGGGATTTTTCCTAAATGGTAAGCATCTTGCACTTAATGGTGTGTCACGTCATCAGGATCGTAAAGATATGGGCTGGGCAATTACACCTCAAGAGCAAGAAGAGGATATGGCATTGATCAAGGAAGTAGGGGCTACATCAATTAGGTTAGCTCACTATCAACATAATCGTTACTTCTACGATCTATGCGATAGAGAAGGTATGGTTATATGGGCTGAAATACCATTCATCTCGGTCATGTCGAAAAACGAGCTAGAAGGAATTAACGCGAAGCAACAAATGACGGAACTTATTAGACAGAACTACAATCATCCATCCATTATGTTCTGGGGTATTCAGAATGAAATTCAAATCGGTGGTGAGACACCAGCGTTACGTAAGCTTGTATCTGAATTAAATGAACTAACGAAGAAAGAAGACCCAACTCGTTTATCAACGATGGCGAATGTTATGTTTGTTCCAGATGATGATGATTACAATACGGTAACGGATACGCTTGGTTATAACAAATATTATGGTTGGTATAACGGCGAAGCTCAAGATTTCGCAGGTTGGCTTGATGGCTTCCACGAAAAAAATCCTAATGTAAAACTAGGTATCTCAGAGTATGGTGCAGAGGGAATTATTCAATATCATACAAATGATCCTCAGGTAAAGGATTATACAGAGGAATATCATGCACTTTACCATGAAATCGTATGGGGAATATTCAAGAAACGTCCGTTCCTATGGTCCACTTATGTTTGGAATATGTTCGACTTCGGAGCTAACATTCGTGATGAAGGTGGCGTGAAAGGACGTAATAATAAAGGCTTAGTGACTTACGATCGCAAGATTAAGAAGGATGCTTTCTATATGTACAAGGCGAATTGGTCAGAAGAGAAATTTGTCCACATTACAAGCAAACGATTCGTTGATCGCGTAGATGAAACAATAGGTGTTAAAGTTTACTCTAATTGTAGCTCTGTAACTTTGTATGTAAATGGAGTGCAGCATTCTACAGTGGCAAGTGAGGATTGTGTGTTCCAATTTGACAATATCTCCTTACGCGATGGTCTTAACGAGATTACAGTACGTGCGGACCAAGAGGGCGCAACATATGAAGATACAGCTCATTTCAACAAAGTGAATGAAGCGAACAAGAGCTACGAGGCACCTGAAGCGAAGGGTGGAATTGTAGATAACTGGTTCGAAATGCCTGATACGACAGATGTTGTCGTTGAAGAATTAGTCATTACAGATGATGTGTACTCTACAAAGTGTACGATAGGAACAATTATGGAGAACGAAGAAGCGAAGGCAGTTGTTACAAAACATTTAGGTGATTTCACCCAACATCCTATGTTCCCTATGGCGCAAGGTTTCTCATTTGATATGCTTGCTACTATGGCTTCTGAGGTCTTCTCAGAAAAATTATTGTATATGCTCAATAAAGAATTAACTAAGATTAAAAAGAGTTAAGGTGAGTATAGTGACTATTAGTCTCTAATGTATGAAATGACACCGCGTAGGCTCTGATCAATGAGATGAATCAGAGCCTACAAATAAGCATATGCAATCAGGTCGTTGAGGAGGTCATATTATGAGTCAACCAGGGATATCAACAGGAAATCAAGTAAGCCACGAACAGGTAGTCATCAATCGAAAATTCGGTTTGCGTGACAAGTTAGGTTATATGTTCGGTGATCTAGGCAACGACTTCTTTTTTATTCTTGTAAGTTCATTTTTAATGGTGTACTACACCGATATTTTTAACATCAGTGCAGCAACAGTTGGTATATTGTTCTTAATTGCCCGGATTTGGGATGCGGTAGCTGATGTCACTTGGGGGAGATTTATCGACTCCAGGAGAGCAACTAAACACGGAAAGTTCAAACCGTGGATATTTAGAATGTCATTTCCGCTAGTACTATCAGGTGTACTAATGTTTGTGCATATACCAGGAATGAGCAATAATTTCTATCTTATTTATGCTTTTGTTACGTACCTTATCTGGGGTACATTGTATAGTACTGTTAACATCCCTTATGGTTCAATGGCATCAGTAATTACTGAAGACCCAGTTGAGCGTACAGCATTATCTACGTTTAGAACAATGGGTGCGATGATAGCTGGTATGCTAATTGGTGTGGTAGGTCCCTTAGTATTATTTGTGGATAATGAAGCAAATTCAAATCGTTTCTTAATAGCTGCCATCATATTTGGCATAATGTCATTAGCTAGCTATATGGCATGTTACAAGATGTCGACTGAGCGCAATGTTCCGGCTGCTGATGCTGCCATCGTGAAGACAAAGTTAAGTACGACTCTTAAAGGACTCATGAAGAACAAACCATTAATTTCTATTCTTTCCGTATCGCTTATCTTTATGATGCTCAATATGTTGTTAAGTGCAGTTAATGTGTATCTGTTCAAAAATTATTTCAGCAATGCATCCGCATTGAGTATTGCTGGTTTAGTCCAAGTCGTTAGTATTCTTATTGCGGTACCTTTAACAAAGCCATTAGTTAAACGTCTAGGAAAAAAAGAAACCGCTTCCATAGGAATGGTACTAGCTGCTATTGTATATTTGACGCTCTTCTTCCTGCCAGACCTATCTGCAATTAACTTTATCTTAATCTCGTCAATTGGTGCATTCGGCTTTGGATTTTTCAACATCGTCGTATGGGCTTTCGTAACAGATGTAATCGATTATCATGAGTATTTGACTGGTCTACGTGAAGATGGAACTGTGTACTCCGTTTATTCCTTTGCTCGTAAAGTAGGTCAAGCGATCGCTGGTGGTATTGGTGGATTTGCGATACAAGCTGTTGGTTATGAGTCCGGTAAAGCAGTTCAGACAGATCAAGCGTTACATGGAATATTCACACTAAGTACATTAGTACCTGCTATTGTGTTTACTATTTTGTTCTTCTTGCTAGTGTTCACTTATCCGCTGAACAAACAAAAAACGAATCAGCTTGTTACAGATCTAGCGAATAGAAGAAGTAAGAACTAAGAATAGCACTTACGACAGAAAAGTAGCTGAGATTCAAGAGTTTTGAAAACGAATACAAACAATGTAGAACAACCCCAATTTACTATACGGATTGGGGTTGTTCTACATTAAATAGAAAGTAAAGAGAGCAATAGTATTTTACTACTATGGTTAAACTCGTAGCGCTTGAAAATAACGATAGATCTGCTGCTGCTTTTGTTTATGTTTGCCATTTGGACTTTCAGAGAAGCCAAATTCAAAAAACTTCACTTTCTTAATACCAACAAAATTAAATAATGCTTTTCTCATTAAAACTTTATGAGAGTTATTCAACCATAGCAGTGGATAGAAAGTTGGACCTTTCATCGTCGAGATACAGACGACTGATTTCCCCTTAAGAAGCCCTTCCGCTAACCATCCTTTCGTATCACGATAGGCAAATTCTGAGGCAAACATCTGATCTATATATCCAAGTAACATTGCCGGTGGACGCCCCCACCAAATCGGATACACCATAACGATTTTATTCGCCCAAAGTATTTGTTCTCTATATTTCTCAAGGTTTGGATCTTTATGCATATCTCTTCTTCGATGCTGGGCATCAAAGAAAAGTACAGGATTAAACTTTTCTTCATATAGATCTAATACTCGAACTTCATTAATTAGAGCATTCTCCTTGGCACCTTTCATTACTTCCTCGAACAGCGAATAATTATAACTCTGATGATTCGGGTGAGTGTATATAACGAGCAAATTCATTACGATGCAACTCCTTTTAGTTATCAATTGATAAGTAAAATGTAGCACATGAACAAATTAGTTGTCAATTAATAATTGTTTTTTAATAACTAATTTGCTATGTTGTTATTAGAGGTGATCCAATGGACAAGTACGCATTATTTCAACAACTCATTCCGTTTATATCATCGGTGCATCAAATGTCGCATGATATGGCTAAGGATGTGAAGTCTGATTCTATTACGCCGGTACAATATAAAATTATGGAGTATCTAGCGGTAAGCCCACCTGCTTTACTTAGTGATATTAGTGATTGCATGAAAATGTCTATGCCGAATACTAGTCGTGAGCTGAAGAAATTAACAGAGCAACAGCTGGTTGAGAAAATTGTGGATGATAGCGATCGTCGTAAATACTATATCCATCTCACACAGCAAGGAACGAAGATGATGGATGAGGCTTTTGCACAAATATATTTGCAATTTAGTGAGAGGATTGCAGATCTTTCTGAGGCGGATTTAATTGCGGTCGAGGATGCCCTTCATACCCTCCAAACTAAAGTCTTTAATACTTAACTTTAACAGCTAATGGATATAGTTCGTTATCGATATACGAAAAAAAGAGATTTCTACGAGGGCTAAGTACCTCACAGAAATCTCTTTTTATAATGTATATAACGCGTTACCGTTCAATTAGTTCAAGTAATAATAAGTTTTACGCTTCGACAGTAGTTTCGCTAGCATCTTCTTTTTTCTTTTTTCCAGACCATGGTGTACCAAGTAATGGTAATGCCCAACGGTCAAGACCATACCAACCAGCGTTTTTCCAAGCTAATACTAACCAAGTTGCAAGAATGAATAATACAGGGTTAGAACTCACTGTACCCGCTAATAGGAAGCTTACGTTCATTAGACCACCACAGAATGCAGCGATACCAGTAAGTAGACCAACGATTAGACCAAGACCGATAAGAACTTCACCGAAAGCTACCATGTAAGAAAACACTTTCGCATTTGGAATAACTACATTCTCTACGAATGTTGCATACCAAGAAGTTACGTCTTTTCCTTCTTCAGCTTTAGCTAATACTCCGCCCATAAATCCTTTAATGGCAGTACCAGCATTTTCGCCAACCCAAGCGTCATTATTAATTTTACCCCAACCTGCTGTGATCCAAGAATAACCAACATAAAGTCTAACGACTAACCAGAACCAAGCAGCTTGTGTACTACTGAATAGAAAACGAGATACTGGATTTTCAGGAATGATAACAGCTTTACTCATTATAATCTCCTCCATGAACCGTTGTTATTGTTCAATTTCTTAATAAGTATACTATAATAGAGTAAGGTTTATACAGGAAGTGACTTTTCTCACAATTGTGGAAAAATTATGGGAAGTTTGTTGTTTTGATTAATGAAATGTCTGTACATATTTGTGTTATAATTTCTATATCATCAATCGGATGGAAGGTTAATGCTATGGTTGAAACAAATAAGAAGTACTGTATAAGCTGTGGTCAAGAGAAGCCGATTAGTGATTTCTTGAGGCGGACAGGTCGCCGAGAAAGTCAGAATAGTCGACGTGGAACATGTAAGCGTTGCAGACAAGCTGGAACTTCGTTGGCGGGTCGTGGACAAGTTGCCGAGACACTATCGTTCTCAGTTCCTCATAATACTGGGAGAGCTAAATGGACAAGGAAGAAAAGACAGCCAGCTTCTTACCATCGTCAATCACCGAATAGTGAGAATAGTATTGTTCGTGCTGATGATATTAGACCAACTTCCCGTGGTGTTGTAAGGATGCGTGGAAGATCAGATACAGGTCGTAGATGGTATGAAGAAATTGATCCGCAGCAAGCTAAAGTACTAGTTAAAGAAGGGGCAGCGATTATCATTAATCCATACACGATTCGTATGGTCTATAGTAACAAAGAATTTCGAAGGTTTATTTTGATGAGAGATCATCTGACTTGTCATTATTGCGGTGAAAGCGGAGATACGATCGATCATCTATTACCACGTGCCAAAGGTGGTTATACGACTCCTGCTAATTGCGTATGTGCATGTCTTACCTGCAATCAGCAGAAGGGAAATCTTACAACGGAACAATTTATGAATTACTTATTTATGCAATCTAAAGATACTGTCGAAGTTTGACTCTACTAACATTTGTTGATTAACAATGTGATGTAGAGTCTTTTTTTATTATAAAAACATACATATATATTGATAATAATTATCAATATCGCTATAATTGGTTGGAAAGCTCATTTGTAGCTGAAATTCATGATAGGCAATAGGAGGTGCACAGGTAGTGTCTGAGGGATCGACAAGAAAGAAGTCAGCTATGATTGGAATCGCAGGTGTCGTACTGGTCCTCTCTGCACTTTTTGCTATTGGTATAGGCAGTGTTAGCGTTAATCCTATTGTTACCCTGCAAACCTTGCTTGGAAATGGTGACGATACTAGTTCTGTTATTTTATGGGACATTCGTATACCACGAGTTATACTAGCATTAATTGTAGGAGCAAATCTAGCAATTTCAGGTGCACTTTTGCAAGCTGTTGTACAAAATCCTTTGGCAGATCCAGGAGTTACTGGTGTATCAAGTGGAGCAGCCACCGCTGCACTATTTATTATGCTAGTTATGCCACAATCAAGTATGTTGGTTCCTGTAGGAGCAATTGCAGGAGGATTGATTGCTGCCGCTATGGTGTATGCAATGGCATGGCAACGTTCTATAGGCTTCCAGCCTGTAAGAATCATTTTGTCAGGTGTCGCAGTTAATGCAATATTTGGTGGGTTAATGGGTTTACTACAATTACTTTATAGTGATCGACTACCTGCTGCTGTTCAATGGATGAATGGTAGTTTAGCAGGAAAAGACATTGGTGATGTGTGGTTTATCTTACCTTATTCGATTGCAGGATGGATTTTTGCGCTATTATGTATACGCAAAATTAATATACTACGTCTAGGTGAACAGACAGCGCATAATTTGGGACAGAATATGAATCGTGTTCGTTTAATTCTATCGGTATTAGCTGTATTTCTCGCAGCAATTTCTGTATCAATGGTAGGGTTAGTAGGATTTGTAGGTCTGGTTGTTCCCCATATTTCACGATTGTTGATTGGCTCAGACTTTAGATTTAGCTTGCCATTTAGTATTTTACTAGGTGCAATTATGCTCCTTATTGCAGATATGATTGGTCGTTCTTTATTTGGAGCGATTCAGATCCCTGCAGGTATTGTTATGGCGATGATTGGCGGTCCATACTTCTTGTATCTTATGCGGAAGGGTGGAGCGTAGATATGCTATCGATTAAAGATATTGCTATCAATTATTCGGATAAACAGATTATTAAAAATGTATCTTTACAAGTGAACGACGGCGAAATAGTTTCGATTATTGGTCCAAATGGAACAGGTAAATCTACAATTCTTAAAGCAATTTCTAAGCGAATTAATGTAGCAAGTGGCGAGATTATGTTAGATCATCAAGCATTAACCGATATGTCAATTAAAGATATATCTAAATTAATGTGTATGGTATCGCAATCTAACACAAGTCCTCAGGATATGACGGTTGGCGAGTTAGTTAGCTATGGACGTTTGCCTTATAAGAAATGGTATGAACGGATGACTACAGAGGATACTGACATTGTTCAGTGGGCACTTGAGCAAACTCATATGGAAAAGTATCGCGATAGATTAGTGTATCGCTTATCTGGTGGTGAGGCGCAGCGCGCATGGATTGCGATGGCATTGGCACAAAAGCCTCGTATTCTATTACTTGATGAACCGACCACTTATCTAGACATTGCTCATCAACTGGAAGTACTTGAGCTAGTGAAACGATTGAACGCTGAGTTAGGTATTACGGTAATCATGGTATTACATGACCTGAATCATGCTGTTTCGTACAGTGACCAAATTTGTGTCATTAACGAAGGTGTAGTAAAAGCGTATGGTGCTCCAAGCGAAATCATTACAACTGAATTAATTCGAGATGTATATGGTGTTGAATCTGAAATTGATTTATACAATCAAGTACCCCGAATTCATATTATAAAAAAAAGTAACGTGAGGAAGAGTGATAAAGTTATGATGAATATTAAACCGATGGATTTGAATGTATTGAAAGAGAACTACCAACAATTAGTGGGTGGAATGAAATCTATTTTCTTAAGCACAATTGGTCTAGATGGTAGTCCATTCTTATCTTATGCACCATTCGTTGAACATGAAGGTAAAGTATATATCTACCTTAGTCGTATAGCTGAGCATTATCAAAACATGGAAAACAACCCTGCTGTAGACGTTATGTTAGTTGCTGATGAATCTGCCACTAAAAACATTTTTGCTCGTGAGCGTGCTCGCTTTAAGGGTCAAGCTGCAAACGTTGGTAATGAAGGTTTTGAAGATGTATTCGCGAAATTCGAAGAGAAATTTGGTGCTCCAACATTCAAAATGCTTCGTACATTAGACTTCTCATTATTCGAACTTACACTAGCTAATGGCCGTTATGTTATTGGTTTTGGTCAAGCGTTCGATGTTGACTTTGCAGGCGAACATTTCGATCATGTTAACCGTGATGCACATGGTCAAGATGTTAAACCTGGAAAACCTGAAAGTAAATAATTAATTTTCAGTTCGGGTAATAGTCATCTATTAATATGTAAACCGCTGGAGGTACAGAAATATGAATACAGAAACAGTAATTGCAATGTGGAAGTCCTTACAAGGTCGTTTCCACAAGATGGTTAAGGAATTGCCGCAAGAATCTCTTTCATTGTCGATTGGTCCTGCTTCCGTAGGTCATATGATCAGACATAGTGCTGAAGTTGAATTTGTATATGCAGAATGGGTATTCGGAACGCCGAAACCTGCTGATCTTGAATATCACACATTACGTGGTCCCGGTAATTCTGCAGTCGAATTCGATAATGTAGATGAGCTAGTCGCTTTGCTTGAGGCATCTAACGCTATAATTATTGCCGCTATGAAGGCATTACCAGAAGAAGATTGGAATAAAGAAGTGAAAACGCCTCGTGGAACATTCTCTCCACTAGATGCAATTTCTCAACTAATGTACCATACTGGTATTCACGCAGGTCAAATTTCACTAATGCAAAAGCACGCACAATAAGAACTTATACTATTTAATAAAATACAGGAGCGATCAAACTATCATTTTTTCGGAAATGACTACTTTGATCGCTCTTTTTTGTTATGAAAAATTGATATTGGGGATTTTTAATGATATATATTTCCTCCCGAAAATGCTCTATACTCATTAAACTGTTATTTAGGATAATCACAATTCATCCTATAGGCATAAAATAGGTAAGGGAGGATTAGCGATGAATAATAAAAAAAATAAACAAACAGAACAAAATAGTGATGCAGAAGACAGATACATTGCGAAACTTGCCTTTTTGGGAGGGACACTTGCTACAATAGGTGATGGAATTGCTGCTGTTGCTGCGGGTATGGCACTTCAACAATTTGACAAAGAAAAGAATCAAAGCTCTGATGATCAATCAGATTTAATCCAACAAATTGAGCAAATGCAAAAACAAATAGATCTGCTAACATATAAAATAGAAAAGATGGAGCGTAAGAAAAGGTGAATCTTCAAAAAAGAAATAATAGAAACGTTAACATTGTAATCCGCTCTAATTTGGAGTGGATTTTTTGTTTTATTTACAGTTAGATAAATATAGGTATAAACGTTATTTTAATTATCCCAATTCATTGAACGAAATGAATGACTAGACAGTCTAATACATATAGAGACATACGAAAGAGTCGAGGTGATGAAAATATGGTTAATGATGAGCTTGCTAAATATGCTATAGCGGGAAATGAAGCTGCTTTCGTGGAGTTAATGCAGCAATATGAACAACAGCTATATCGTATTGCTTACAGCTATATGCGTAACGAACATGATGCGCTTGAAGCGATGCAGGAACTTACCTATCGTAGCTTTCGTAATATACGTTCCATTAAAGAACCACAATATATTCGCACTTGGTTAACGAGAATATTAATTAATCTATGTCAAGATATGTTGCGCAAACAGAAGCGGGAAATACCGATTAAACAAGTAGTTGATCAACAATTAGATTATCAATCCCAGCAAGCTACAGAAATAGAGATTCTAGATACACTATCAAGTTTAAGTGAAGAACAACGGGAGCTAATTATGATGAAGTATATCGAAGATCGAAGCAATGTAGATATTGCTCAATCATTGAATATCCCAGAAGGAACAGTGAAATCAAGATTGCATTATGCACTTCGTAAATTGCGGTTATTGTTCAAGGAGGAGGGGATATAATGGAGAACGAAGCATTAGTTAACTACGACCGGTATGCTGAGACACTCGATGGAATTGTTGTTCCGACTGAACAGTTAGCAGCTGCTAGATTAGCAGGGCTACAAAGAGCGAAGCGGGAACGTACTAGAACAAAGCAACTACTATGGGTACGTAATGCAAGCATAGTAATGGGAATACTGATCATCTTCTTCACAAGTATTCGGATATCACCTGTGTTTGCAAGTACTGTAGCGAAAATACCTGGTATGGATCGGGTGGTTGATCTCATTACTTGGGATAAAGGAATCGAAGATATTATGGACCAGCAATATTATGAGCCGTTGAATATTAAAGTAACGAATAATGATTTGACACTAACATTAGACGGTATTATTGCTGATGAATCAGGGATGATTGTATTTTATACATTAGAAGCACCATATGATATTTCTCGATTGAATATGGGTGGAATCAATATATTGCAAAATGGGGAGGCGATGCAAGCTGGTTACGGTTCCTCAGGATTTAGCGCAGTTCCAACTACTATTATTGAAGATAAGATCGAAGTTCATGTGTCTGAACCAATTAGCTATGAAAATGCCAGCTTTAGTCTAGAAATAGATTTTAAGGATGAATATAATACAGAATTCAATATTCCATTCACTTTACAGCAACCCATTGCAGTGACGAAGCATTATGAATTGAACGAAGAGTTCACTATCGATGGTCAACGTCTTACAGTACAGTCGCTAAGTATTTCACCGCTACGTGCACAGGTGAAAATATTGGTTGATGAGCATAATACAATGCAACTACTACAAATTAAAGAAATTAAATTGGTTGATGAGCACGGTGAACAGTGGGGTGGAATACTTAATGGTGTTTCTGGCTGGGGGAACATTCGTGATGGAGAAGTTGGCTATAACATTCAAAGTAACTTCTTCCGCGAACCTGAGCAGTTAACCTTACTACTAGGTAGTATTGAAGCTCTACCTAAAGGAAAGGATTATATTGAGGTTGACTTTGAGAATAATGAGTTACTATATGTACCTGAACAGCTCGATTTGGAATTAGAAGTTATGAACCATCGTTCATTACGGTCGAAGATAATGATTGATGAAGAGTCGACGATTAGTTCTATATTCTCCGGAGGCATCGATGCAGAAGGCAATTCACTTTATTTCAATTCTTCAAGTACTCATTCTAATGAAGAGTATATAGAATCTGTAGACAATTATGATTTGAGTGAAATTGTAAACCCTGTTCGAATTTACGTTTATTCCTACCCATCTTACCTTGATGGTAGCAAAGAAATCTCCATTCCCCTTCAATAGTTGAAGGGGTTATTTCTTGTCCTGAACTTACTACTTGTATTGTCGTGCTAATTTTGGGAAAATAGAAAGCAGAATATATACGACAATAGAGGAACTTATCATAGCACCACGAGCAGTAAAGAGTTTTACGTTGATGATGTGATAGGTGAAAAGAGGATATAGCGAGATGAAAGTATCAATATATGGATTAACATTTGACCAATTAGTGGAGTGGCTAGAAGAACGTGGTCATAAGCGTTCTCGTGCCCTTCATGTATGGCGTGCATTGTATCGAAATCGTGTTCGTTCGTTTGCAGACATGACAGAAGTGAACAGTGCGACAGTAGAACTGCTAGAACAGCATTTCATATTTGAGACGTTAACTGAGCATACACGTCAACAATCACAAGATGGTACGGTGAAATTTCTGTTCCAACTTGCTGATGGTAATCTGATCGAAACGGTGCTTATGCGCCATAAGTTCGGTCTATCGGTTTGTGTGACGACTCAAGTAGGTTGTAATATCGGTTGTAGTTTCTGTGCGAGTGGATTAATTGCAAAAAGCCGCGATCTAACGAGTGCGGAAATTACCGAGCAAATAATGCAAGTTCAATTTTTCTTAGATGGTCATGCTAAAAATGAGAAAGTTAGCCATATCGTTGTAATGGGGATTGGTGAGCCATTCGATAACTTCATACACATGTCTAATTTCGTTCGTACAGTGAAGGATCATAATGGTCTTGCGATTGGCCCACGTCATATTACAGTATCGACAAGTGGTATTGTGAATAAGTTTAAAGAATTTACAGACAGTGATCTAGGTGTTAACTTAGCGATCTCTCTACATGCGCCGAACAATGAGCTTCGCTCACGCATTATGAAGATCAATAAGGCTTATCCACTAGAGAAGCTAATGCCTGCGATTGATTATTACTTGAATAATTCTAATCGCCGTGCAACGATTGAATATATACTGTTGAAACATGTAAATGATCAGCCAGAACATGCGCTTGAACTTGCTGAATTAATGATGCCACGTAAAGATTTAGTGAATGTGAACTTAATTCCATATAACCCAGTAGATGAGCATAGTCAGTATCAACGCAGTGAGCAAGATGATATTCGAGCTTTCTACGATGTGTTGAAGAAGCAAGGAATTAGCGTTAGTGTTCGTCTGGAGCATGGTGCTGATATCGATGCAGCATGTGGACAATTACGAAGCAAGCAGCTAGATAAAGCATCGAACAATTAATAGTTGAAAACAATAATAGGCTCGCTTGAAAGTAATTTACTTTCGAGCGAGCCTATTTATGATGCTTAAGTAGATGTACTGTTAAAATCCTCGATTACAATACAAGGAAGCCCATGTTTTGTTTCGCTTTAGTAAGTGTCTCATTTGCTACTGCAGATGCACGCTCTGCTCCATCACGAAGGATGGCGTCAAGCTCAGCAGAGTTGACGATATCATGGAATTTTTGTTGAATCGGCTCAAGTTTACTAATAACAACTTCAGCAATTTCTTTCTTGAAGTTACCATAGCCTTGACCTTCGAAATGTTTCTCAACCGCTGGAATATCCATACCAGAGAATACAGAATAGATTTCGATTAAGTTACTTACAGCAGGCTTATTCTCCCAGTCATAGCGAACAGACATATCGGAGTCTGTTACAGCACGTGAGAATTTTTTGCGTATAACAGCAGGCTCATCTAGCATAAGAATGTAGCTACTTATATTCGGATTAGATTTGCTCATTTTACTGGAAGGATCGTCTAGTCCCATAATACGAGCGCCAGTTTCTTGAATAATTGGTTCAGGAACGATGAATGTTTCACCATAACGATTGTTGAAACGATTAGCTAAGTCACGCGTTAACTCAACATGTTGCTTCTGATCGTCACCTACTGGAACATGAGTCGCTTGATATAATAAAATATCAGCGGCCATTAGTGCTGGATAAGTGAATAGTGCAGAACTTACTACGTCTTTACCATCGGATTTATCTTTGAATTGCGTCATACGGCTAAGTTCACCAAAGTGAGCTTGTGTCTCCATTAACCATCCAAGCTCAGCATGTGCTGATACTTGAGATTGTAGAAAGATTGCTGAACGCTTAGGGTCAATTCCTGCAGCAACATAAAGAGCAGCCAATTCACGAGATCGTTGACGAAGTTCTTTTGGATCTTGATATACGGTAATCGCGTGTAGATCAGGAATGAAGTAGAAGCAATCGAATTGTTCTTGGTTAAGAACGAATTGGCTTAAAGCGCCAGAATAACCGCCAATATTAAGTTCCCCACTAGGTTTAATACCAGATAAAATACGTTTCATATACAAACACCCTACCTTCTCTTTAATTTAAAAACAAAAAAAGCTCCGCCCCTTAAAACATAAGGGACGAAGCGTTATACTCCGCGGTACCACCCAAATTCGATTATACAATCGCACTTGATAGCTCAATAACGGTGAGCTCCGTCAATGCCTACTAATGCCAATCATCTCTAAAACGATGTGCATGTTCGGGTTGAGGCGAAGAGACCCATTCATCTACAGGCATGTGCCGAACTTTTCACCAGTTATCGGCTCGCTAAAGACATGCAAATTTAGACTACTATTTCTCTTCCTTGCTGTTTAATATATAATTTATAATAGCATACTTATTAATATTGAATAAGTCAAGTTAACAAGTGATGGATTACTTGGTATCATATGCTAACTAGGATGATTGACATCGATTCGTTAACATGTTATCTTAAAATTAAGATAATTTGAAAAGGGGCATAACGATGAGCGAAACAAAGCGTTATGAACAAGTGGAAGATGCTTTAGAACTATATATTGCATTATCACGTGCTAACCAATGGGTAAGTTCCCATGGAGATCGTGATATTAGAGCGCATGGCTTGAATCGTACGGAGTTCGGAGTATTAGAATTACTGTATCATAAAGGCCCACAACCATTACAACAAATTGGCAATAAAGTATTGATGAGTAGCGGTAATATTACGTACGTCATCGACAAATTAGAAAAAAAGCAGCTGGTACGACGTAGAGTATCCACAGAAGATCGTCGCTTAATCTATGCAGAAGTGACAGATGCAGGTTCGGAGTTTATTGAGGAAGTGTTTCCGACTCATGGGTGTGTTATTCATGATGCTGTGGCAGGATTAACAGTAGAAGAACAGCGTCAAGCTACGAGTTTACTAAAAAAACTCGGGAAATTTGCAGAAGAAAGTTATAAGGGGTAGTTCCTTGTAGCTTAATCTCTCATATCTTAATGCTGAGATATCATTGTGATGAATGTAATTTAAGGCTTAAAGGGACAATGAATGTAATATTAAAAAGTGGAGGGAATTGTAATGAAACATATTTATGAAGCGGGAACTGAAAAAGATGGTCAAGTGCTTTTGCTATTGCATGGTACTGGTGGAGATGAGAATGATCTAATCCCACTTGCACGTACTGTAGATCCGGGTGCAGCAATACTTAGTGTAAGAGGTAACATCCTTGAAAATGGTATGCCACGTTTCTTCCGTCGTCTTGCTGAGGGAGTGTTTGATGAACCAGATCTTATTTTCCGTACTCAAGAACTTAAGCAATTTATCGACGATGCAGCTGTTCAATATGGCTTTGATCGCAACAAAGTAGTAGCACTGGGATATTCTAATGGTGCAAATATTGCAGCGAGTATGTTGTTCCATTATGCTGATGTTTTGCAAGGAGCAATTATGCACCATCCGATGGTGCCACTTCGCAGTATCGAATTGCCGAAGCTTACTGGCGTAGCTTGCTTTATTGGAGCAGGTGAGAACGATCCGATTTGTACACCAGCTGAGTCGAATGAGCTAAAATCATTACTAAGTGAAGCTGGCGCTGATGTGCAAATTCATTGGGAACGTCATGGTCACCAACTATCTCGTACAGAGGTTGAAGCAGCGAAAGTATGGTATGAAGCTCAATTCAAATCATAAACATCAGTTGATGTGCTTACTACAGTAAGCGCATCATGAGGGGATATTCCAAAGGTCATTTGCGTAATGACTGAAGGAGTATCCTCTTTTTGCGACTAAGTCAATGTATGAATAAGCATGATTACAATAAACCTCAAAAATGATGTCCAAAAGTCTCTTCGGCATGCCGAATCCGATAATAGACCTAAAAAATGAAGCCTAATAGTCCCTTCGGCACGCCGAACCCCACAATAAACCTCAAAAATGAAGCCTAGTAGTCACTTCAGCACGCCTTACTCCACATCCCATTAACTCAAACAGTGTACCTACTTCACGTATTATTTACTCTGCTGCTAAATTAATTATTGTTTCTTAACGAAACGTAAAGCATGCCTACCCAATTTACAACATATGATGTGTTAACAAAGATTAGGATGTGATCGGGATGATATGTGCTGTCATTGGTGGTGGACCAGCTGGATTAAATGCCGCGTTATTGCTTGCTCGGTCTAGACATAAAGTTTATCTCTTTGACAATGCCAAACCTCGTAATGCTGTAACAGAAGCGATGCATGGCTTTATTACACGCGAGGGGATGTCCCCTCTCAAATTTCGCAAATTAGCACAGCAAGAATTGGAGCAATTCAAACATGTGAAGCAGTATCAAGCGACGATTACTGAAATTAAGCGTAGCAATAATGGAACATTTACGATAACAACATCTCAAGGCAAGAAATTTCAAGTGAATAAAATATTACTTGCTACAGGATTGCAAGAATCATTACCACCAATTCGCAACATTTCCCGCTTTTACGGGAGTTCAGTGTTCAGTTGCCCTTATTGCGATGGTTATGAATTACGAGATCAGGCGTTAGCTGTATTCACAGAAGCTAATAATGTAATTTCTCTTGCAGTGACACTGCAACAGTGGAGCAAACGAATATTTGTATTTACGAATGGAAAATACAAATTAACGACCTCAGAAAAAGACATCTTGAAGGCGATGGATATTTCAATTTACGAACAACCAATCGTTCAATTAGTTGGGCAAAAAGGGAAATTGCAAGGAGTATTACTTAAGGATGGTAGCAAAGTTAACTGTACGGGCGGATTTGTCTCAACTTATTGGAGACATGCCGGAACATTAGCCTCGCAACTAGGTTGTAAATTAACAGACCAGGGCGGGATATGGCAAGATGGTAAAGGGAGAACTAGCGCTCAAGGTGTCTATGTAGCAGGGGATATGGCCCATATATCACCAGCTCAAGCAGTTATTGCGGCCGGTGATGGTGTAAAAGCTGCAATAAGTATGAATCAAGATTCAGCTCAACAACGCTTAACAAAAGTTCAGACGATGATTAGAAAGCAATAGCATAAAAATAAAAAAGGCATTCTCATGTTAATCAGGTTATAAGATATGCCTGAAAAGCACGAGAATGCCTTGTTATTCAATTCATCTATTCACGATAATCTTCTACTAGTAATTCAAGCTTGCCTGTCTCTGGGTCCATAATAAAGCCGTGTACTGGTACAGCTTTAGGGAATAATGGATGATTGCGAATCATTTTTACACTATGCATAACGCCGTGCTCGGGAGCAGTGAAGCCGCGTAAAAACTTCTCCATACGAATACCTGAACGTTCCAGCGTTTCTATTACTAACGGATCTACTCCGCCTTGTTCAACAATTTTATTAACTAAGCCCTTACTATCGAGATTTGTCATACCGCAACCATGGTGTCCGATAACGACAACTTCCTCTGCATGTAATTCATATACCGCAACAAGAATACTGCGCATAGCTGAACCAAAAGGTTGCGTTAATACTGCACCAGCATTTTTGATGAATTTGGCATCGCCATTGCGAAGATTTAAGGCTTTTGGTAATAGTTCCATTAGTCTTGTATCCATGCATGTCAAAATCGCAATTTTTTTCTCAGGATACTTGTCCGTTAAGTATTTTTCATACTCTTTGTCCTCTACGAATGTCTTATTGAACTCCATAAAATTTTTCACAATACTCATGTGTATTCCTCCTACAACTGTTCATGCTTTCGGTGCATAACTTGTTAGATAATATTAACTTTGAAAGCTTATCTGACTTAAATTCGATTCATAATTGAACCCGATAATACTTATTATTCTCTTATTTTCATTACAAGTCAAATGGTCTTATTTATAGATAAAGTAAAGAGACAAACAGAAAAGCATAATTTGCCTCAATTTTAATACTGACATAGCGGGATATTATTACAATTTTAACGCTGGTAGCACAATCGTTGCTGTAGTACCAACTCCTACTTTGCTTGTAAAGGTAATTGTGCCTTGATGATTTGCAATGATTTGTTGTGAGACAAGCAATCCTAAACCATTACCATCTTTTTTATTAGTATAGAAAGGTTCAAAGAGATGGTTTAATGATTCTTCTGATACGCCTACTCCATTATCGGTTATCGTAATCTGTACATGTTGATCTTGTTTACAAATGCCGATCTCCAGAATACCATCTTCACTCATTGCTTCTACGCTGTTTTTAATAAGGTTGACGAACATCTGTTTCAGATTGCCTTCCACACCATTAATTAGCGGAACGTCCTCATCAATACGTGACTTTACAGTTACATGCTCCATCGTTCCTGATGAAGTCATTAACAGTAAAATATCATTAATTAGTTGCACAATATTGGTAGGTTGTAAATTGCTAATTTGAGGTTTTGACATGACTAGAAACTGACCGACGATATGATTCATATGATCAATTTCTTTCATGACAAGATCCATATGATTTTCAGGCAATAGTCCTTTTTTATAATTGATTTTCAAAAATCCTTGAACAGTCGTAAGTGGATTTCTAATTTCATGAGCAATACTCGCGGCTAGCTGTCCGATAGCTGAAAGTTTCTCGTTTTTAAGAAGTAACTCTTCCGTTTGCTTACGAGCAGTAATATTACGTGTAATCGATGCTATCGCTATAATTAGCCCATTCTCATCGCGAATCCCAGACAGTGACATACTGACATCAATCGGAAAATTAGATTTCGTATACATAATAGTTTCATAGCTCGTTACGGCATTGCCTTCAATGACCTGTTCAATTAACTGTTCATAACTCACTCGATCTTGTAATGAAAGGTTAGAAAGCGGATGTCCCACTAGTTCATCACTGTTCCATTCAAACATATTTTCAAAGGCATCGTTGACCTGCATAATTATGTTATTCAAATCAGCAATATGAACAGCATCTGTTGTATGTTTGAAAAAAGACTCAAGATATTGTTTTGTATTCGTTAACTCAATATTTGTTTGTTTTAATTCATTCGTATAGCGTGACAAGTTATTACCCATCGTATTCACTTGACTAGCTAGCAGTCCAAACTCATCAGAGCTATTATGGACAAGTGAAGTATGGAACTGGTTCATGGAAATTGCATTTACTTTGAACATTATTTTAGTTAATGGAGAAGTAAGTAACTCCGCAATAATATAACTTCCCACTATAGCGATAAGTAGAAGAATAATTGCAATAATAATATGATCAATTAACTGCTTATGTGTGTCGGCCATCAATGTATTCTTGTCAATGACAATTCCAATAACGTAAGGTTCAAAATCTTCTATTGGGATAAAAGTTCGTGTTAGTGAAGAACCGCCAAATTTGAAATCGGAAGTAACAAACTTATCTTCGTTTAAGGCAAGATGTACGGATTCAATGTCAGACTTTATATTTGCAAAATTATAAGAACCGAATGAAACATCACGTACGTCTAAATTGTAAACAGGCTTGCCTTGTTTTAACTTAATTATTTTTTCTTTTCCAAAGAAAGTTGGATTAAAGGCAGTTATTTCTAATATCGCATCGTTTTCAGCCAATAACTGAGCTATTACGCGATCGGTTCCGCCGATATATCCGTGGGTGAAAGATTTATCCGTATTTAACATCGTATTAATCATGTAATTGGTTTTGCCAGTATAGTAATATCCCCATTTATTAACTTTTGAAGGATCGGTTACTGCAAAATTAATAGGCCCTGCATAGAAATTAGTAGATCGTTCTCCTTGAGCGACCGTGACAGGACGTAAATTTATTACATCTTTTAAAGCTACATCCCAATAATCCCATGATTTAGATCGTAAATTAACTTCATTAGGATTAGATGAACGTACACTTACTAATTCTTCTTCTTCCTTAATCCAAAGTGTAATATCATCAAGATCTAGCCGTTTTTTTAATTCTTCTAGTTGTTCTGTCGTTACATTCGCAATATCAGGGTCAAGTATTTCCTCTACCGTTTGTGCTGATGATTTCAATCGCTTTGCAAGTTCTTGTTCAATACTGCGATTTGTAGAATCAATTAAATTAATTGTAATGGCAAGTTGGTTGGCAATGGTTACTACTTGTTGTTCAACATTGTTTTCTTGAACTCGAATAGCATTAATTTGCGAAAATACAACATTCAATACAAGTATGAAAAGCACAATAAGAGAGATGGAAAATGATAGCTTTGAACGGATAGACATGCAGATCCCTCCATTACGCATTTGTATTCTATATTAATTATACTAATTAGACAAATTTCGACAAAATCCTTCTTAATTCCTAGTGCTTAAGTATAAATTAACAGTGATCACATTGACAATAGGTTAACAACGAATTAATTATTAGATTATTGTATGAAATGCTAAATATTAGTTATATTTAGAATGTATCTGCAAGATTACGTGTAAGAAGTTATGGTAATCTTCCTTATATCAGCTGTGATGCTATATTCAAATATATTCCAAGGGGGTAATGTCGTGAAGTTTGTTATTATATTTGGTCCGCAGGCAGTAGGTAAAATGACAGTGGGACATGAACTGGAAAAGTTAACTGAATTAAAATTATTTCACAACCATACTACGATTGAAATGTTGGCTCCCTATTTTGGTTTTAGTAGTGAAATGTGGGGATTAGTGAATAAATTTCGCCAAGACATTTTTGAAGTAGCTGCTACCAGTGATATGTATGGAATGATATTCACTTATGTATGGGGTTTCGATTTGCAGACTGATTGGGATTATGTCGATAAAGTTTGTAAAATATTTGAGGATAAAGACGGTGAAGTTTTTTTAGTGGAGCTTGAAGCCGACCTTGAGGAGCGAATCGAGCGTAACAAAACTCCTCATAGACTTGAACATAAACCAACAAAGAGAGATATTGCTCGCTCTGAACAGGAGTTAAAACGGACGATGGAGTTACATCGATTGAACTCGTACGAGGGAGAAATTAGACGGAAAAATTACATCAAAATTAACAATACGAAATTAACTGCTTTTGAAGTTGCTGATATCATTAAAAATAAATATAAATTGTAAATATTATTGTAGTCTTCTATATAATCTGAATTATGTTTATGAATTACCACCTTATCCAATAAGGTGGTAATTTATTTTGTCGTTAATCAACCGATGTAAAAAACAGTTCATATCATGATCAACAAGAACTAGTGTACAAATAATTTTTCTGTAATTTTTTGTACAACTTGCATTTTTTACAAAAAAAGTGTTGACAATTTTGCGAACAAGAAATAACATAAGGTTATAAACTTTATTTAAGTAAGTAAATATAAAATATATATAAATGGAGGAATTTATTATGACGACATCCAAATGGTTATTAGACGCATCGCATAGTGTAGTTGAATTTTCAGTTAAACATCTTATGATTGCAAAGGTTAGAGGTTTATTCCATACTTTCGATGCAAATATCGAAGCTGATCTTAATGATCTATCTACTGCAACAATTGCAGTGAATATTGATCTTGCAAGTGTTGATACACGCAATGAAGATCGTGATAATCACTTGAAATCCGCAGATTTCTTTGATGTTGAGAACAGCCCAAGCTTGAATTTCGTAGCGACATCCATTAAAGCTGCGGGTGCTGATGAGTATACATTAGTTGGTAACGTAACACTTCATGGTGTAACGAAAGAAGAGTCGTTCAAAGTAACGTTTGAAGGTGCTTCAACTGATCCTTGGGGCAATGAAAAAGCAGGCTTTAGCGCAACAGGTTCATTGAAACGTAGCGATTATGGACTAACATACAATGCTGCTCTAGAAACTGGTGGCGTATTAATCGGAGACGATATTAAAATCAACATCGAATTCGAATTACAAAAAGCATAATATCCTTTCATAATAAATTTATTCAAAATAGTTGAACATAATAAAAATGCTTTATCATCATCGATGATGAAGCATTTTTTGCGTTATTCTTGATTTGAAGCTGTTTAATTTACCGGCATAACATAGTAATTTATTGCATAATGTAGAAATGTGGCCAGTGACTGTAATTGCCGATTAGCCCACAGTTGTAGCAAATATTCACCGGAGTGTATTAAAAAAAGAATTGACAACTAGGTTTTTACAATGATATTGTGTTAGCATATCACAAAAAATGGAAAGGGGGTTACGTATCATGAAGATCGATTTTACTACAGTTGGTATCAATGTTGGAATTCATAATAACGATAACGTAATCCGCGCCCATAGAGCTATATTCATTTAGCAATTTACGGCGCATGATTACGAATCGTAGTCATGCGCCTTTTCATTATCATATAAGTAAGCGATGTTATTGCCATTACGGAAATGCTCACTTACTAGGATGAAGAAGCATGCCTACGAACGATAGGCATGCTTTTTTTTGTGCCTATACAGTATTAAAACTGCATATGAGGGGTTGTATATACACGATGTTAAGTGTACTGAAAAAACTAAGATGGTTTTTTAAATTAGAATGGAAACGATATACGCTCGCAATCGGGCTATTATTTCTAACGGGAATACTCGATCTGATCCCACCATGGTTAATCGGTGAGGTCATCGATGGTATTCAGCAACAATTATTCTCAAGTCGAGAGTTCCAACTCATGATAGTGTTTTGGGTTGTCATTACGATTGTAAGTTATGCGATTACGTATGTTTGGTTTAACAAATTATTTGGTGCCTCTTTCGTACTTGAGAGAATACTACGCACGAAATTAATGGGACATTTCTTGCGGATGAAGCCTACATTTTATGAACGTAATCGTACTGGTGATCTAATGGCAAGAGCAACGAATGATTTAGGTGCAGTGTCTAACACTGCTGGCTTTGGGATATTAACGTTGTTTGATTCAACTATTTTTATGATTTGTATTGTCGCTGTAATGAGTTTCATGATTAGTTGGAAATTAACGCTAGCGGCATTGTTGCCTCTTCCGCTTATTGCCGTTGTATTATCTATTTTTGGTAAAATTATTCACCAACGGTTTATGGCTGCACAGGACTCTTTCGGTGAATTGAATGATGATGTGTTAGAAGCCGTTTCAGGTGTACGTGTTATCCGAGCATTTGTCCAAGAGGAAGCAAGCAAAGAGAAGTTCCGTAAAAAAACGTTAGAAGTGTTACAACGTAATTTAGCAGTTGTGAAAATTGAAGCGTTGTTTGAACCAACGATGAAAATACTCGTTGGACTTAGTTACTTAATTGGTGTTGGATATGGTGCTTATCTCGTATTCAACAGTGAATTGACGCTTGGTGAGCTAGTTACTTTCAATATGTTTCTAGGTATGTTGATTTGGCCAATGATCGCGATGGGCGAACTCATCAATATTATGCAGCGTGGTAATGCTTCACTAGATCGTGTATCTGAAACGTTAGATTATGAAGCGGATGTAGCTAATAAGGAGAAGACAGCGGACAATCATGTTCCTTCGAAAGTTCAATTCCAAGATTATCAATTCCAATATCCGACTTCGGAGAAGGTTAATCTTAGTCAGTTAAATATCTCAATTAAGCAAGGTCAAACATTAGGAATTGTCGGAAAGACCGGCAGTGGTAAAACAACAATTTTGAAGCAACTATTAAGAGAATATCCAATGGGCTCTGGTCAGGTTAAGCTAGGAAATCATCGATTAGATGATTTATCTCTTGAAGATGCATTAGGTTATATGGGATATGTACCGCAGCAACCTGTTTTATTCTCACGTTCTATTCGAGATAATATTCTATTTGGTGATGAGCATGCAACGGAAGCTCAGCTTCAGCAAGCGCTAGAAAGAGCGTCATTTGCCAAAGATATTCACTTCTTACCAAATGGTCTAGATACGATGGTGGGAGAGCGTGGAGTTGCATTATCTGGTGGGCAGAAGCAACGTGTAAGCATTGCGCGTGCATTAATTGCCAATCCAGAAATTCTTATGCTTGATGACGCATTATCTGCTGTGGATGCGAAGACTGAGATGGAAATCATTGATGGTATCAAACTTGAGCGTCAACAGAAAACAACAATCATTACGACGCATCGTCTATCTGCAGTTCAACATGCCGATTGGATTATTGTATTAGATGAAGGTGTAGTTATTGAACAGGGAACACATGATCAGTTACTAGCGCGAGAAGGCTGGTACAAAGAACAGTATGATCGCCAACAAATTGAACTAGAGCTTAGCTCGTAGCAGTCAGAGAGGTGAATTGGATAGATGAGTAACAATATAGAACAAGAAACAATAGAAATGCAAGATACAAGCAAATCAAGCTTGACGGGAAAGCGATTATTTCAATACGGGATGCTTTATAAAACTAATATTATCATTGCACTAGTATTTCTAATTATCGCGGTTAGTGCGGAAGTAGTTGGACCAATTATTGCGAAAAATATGATCGATAATCATATTACAGGCATTAATCAAACTTGGTACTATGTAGATGAAGACACACCTGAAGCCGTTTCCTATCAGAATAAATACTTACTCCGTGGGGATCGAGTTACCGATGAAACAACGTATGGTGCAATTAACTTTGAACAAAAGGGATTAACGTTCTATTTATTAGAAGAAGGTTCCCCTGAGGGAGAGAAAGTATTATTAACAAAGGAAGAAGTGTATCAGTTTTACAAGTATGAAATACCTTACATTATTAAGTTATCAGCATTCTATCTTGCATTACTAATAATTTCAGCAATCTTCGTTTATTTCCAACGCATTATGTTGCAAACAGCAGCGAATAAGATTGTCCAAAAACTACGTAATGACGTATATGCTCATACTCAGCGTTTACCTGTAAAGTATTACGATCATTTGTCAGCAGGGCAAATCGTCTCGCGAGTAACGAATGATACCGAAGCCATTCGTGAACTATATGTCGGTGTAATTGCTAATTTCAGTACAGGATTTATTTATATTAGTGCTATTTATATTTCTATATTCGTTCTGAATCCGACACTGGGTCTTATTACATTGCCATTGATTCCAGCATTATTGGCATGGATATATGTGTATCGCAAATTCGCAGCGCGCTACAACCGCGTTTTAAGAGCTAAATTAAGTGAGATTAATGGTAATATTAATGAATCGATTCAAGGAATGTCAATCATTCAAGCGTTCCGTAAAGAGAAAGCGATGGGGCAAGAATTTGATGAATTGAATCAGTATTATTTCAAATATCAGAAAAAAATGCTTAGCTTAAATTCATTAACGTCTCATAACTTATTAAACGTATTCCGGAACATTATCTACATCGTCATAATTATTATGTTTTGGAAAGGTCAATTAGGGGCAGCAATTACTGTAGGTTTACTGTTTGCTTATATTGATTATTTGAATCGTATGTTTAATCCGATCGTAGGTATCGTCAATCAACTTTCTAATCTCGAAGTAGCTAGAGTGTCTGCGGAGCGAGTATTCAAGCTAATGGATGAGCCAGGAATTGATGTTGATAAGGAGAAAATGGCTCGTTACCGCGGTAATGTGAAATTCAATCATGTTACATTTGCCTATAAGGATGAAGAATACGTATTGAAAGATATTGACTTTGAAGCCAAACAAGGGGAGACGGTCGCTTTAGTCGGTCATACAGGGTCGGGCAAAAGTTCCATATTGAATCTCTTGTTCCGGTTCTATGATATCGAGAAGGGTCATATTTCTATTGATGGTGTAGATATTAGTCAATATTCCAAACAACAAATACGTGAGCATATGGGGATTGTATTGCAAGATCCTTTCTTATTTACAGGTACGATTGCAACGAATGTAAGTTTGAACAATCCTGATATCTCAAGAGAGCGTGTCGAACAGGCGCTGAAAGAAGTCGGCGCATATGAAATGTTTATGCAATTGCCTCAAGGGATCGACACGGAGGTTGTTGAGAAAGGGAGTACGTTATCTGCTGGCCAGAGACAGCTCATCTCATTTGCAAGAGCACTAGCATATGATCCAGCCATACTCATTCTTGACGAAGCAACTGCTAGTATTGATACAGAGACAGAGGCTGTTATACAAGCGGCGCTAGATGTATTAAAACGTGGTCGTACGACATTCGTCATTGCCCATCGTTTATCTACTATTCGTGCTGCCGATCAGATATTAGTTCTAGATCGTGGTGTAATTGTGGAGCGTGGCAATCATGATGTTCTAATGGATAAGCAAGGAAAGTACTACCTCATGTATCAGCTTCAAGCTGGCGGAGTTGCTGTAACGATATAGTCCTCGCTACTTGTTGTAGAAATAGAAGATGCCGTATGTACATTCAATGTATATACGGCATCTTTTTGTTAGCAATTGCGATAATTAAGTCGCTTTGTAATATCGTATAGATATGCTACCATTATGTTGGTATGTTATTAAATAAAATATCGTTCCTAATAGGACATGTCATTAATTATTGTTAATAGTAAAGAGGGATATATGATGAAGAACATTATGGTTGTATTTACAGGTGGAACGATCGGAAGTATGAAGCAAGGAAGTAGCATTGATGTTAATGGTGCAGGCTCATATATGATTATCGATCTATTCCAGGAAAAATATAAATCATCGTCGACCTTTGAGACGATGCAACCACTGAATATTTTGAGTGAAAATCTAGTAGCTGATCAATGGATTAACTTAGCTGAGCAGTTACGTGCGATAGATTACTCTTCAATAGATGCCATAATATTAACACATGGCTCTGATACACTAGCGTATTCCGCAGCGATGCTAAGTTACTTGCTTAGCGACATCCCAGTGCCACTTATTCTTATTGCGAGTAATTATCATCTTAATGATGAACGTGCCAATGGTTTGCGTAATTTCAATAATGCTGTTCGTTGGATTGAAGAAGGTGCAAGTCCTGGTATCTTTGTCGTATACGAAAATAATCGTAGTGAAAGCATATTATATCTAGGTTCAAGAATCATGCAATGTGAAGCATTTACTGATCAATTCCGTAGCCCATATGACATGGTGTTAGGTAGATTAGAAGATGGAGTCGTACAGATGGCAGAACAGTCTAATAGTTTAACGGTAAGTGATATTAGACCAGCAGCTCATCCGATTCTTGAACAAATACAGCAATTAGATACGTTAGTTACCGATATTCTATATGTGAAGCCATATCCTGGGTTGAATTATGAACTATACTCGTGGTCATCTAATCGTCGTCCGACTGCGATACTTCATGATCTATATCATTCAGGAACTGCGTGTGCACTAACAGAAGGTCCATATTCGTTACCAGAGTTTATTGCCCGTTGTAAGAAAGACAACATTACAGTCTATCTTTGCCCTGTGAAGTCGGCAGAAGAGGCACAGTATGCATCTACAGCAGCTCTTATCGAAGCGGGAGCGGTCTTACTTGAGAAGATAGGTATAGAAGCTGCCTTTACGAAGCTTATGATCGCCTATTCCCTATTCCGTTCAGAACAAGAAGTTCAAGACTTCTTACTGAAGGATCAATTATATTTTGAGCGACATTGAGTTGCGAGGTATGCTAAGGTAAAGTCACAAGTGTTCAGTAACTAATAAAAAAAGGCCTATTGAGCAAAGCTAGATACTTTGCTCAATAGGCCTTTAAATGTTTAATTATTTTTCATCTTTAACCGCAGATTTTTTTAATGGCAAGCTATTTACATAGCTATCGGAAAGCTTTAGTAGATCGAGTGCGCTTTGGAATTCTGACTCTGTTGCTAGACCATTATCTACATTATGACCTGACAAAGAATAATGTCGGCCATCTTCATAACCACTACCTGATAGGAATAGTTCTTCACTCGTTAGGAATGAACCAGTAGGTAGATAGTAACGTTGCGGTAAAATATTTTCAGTTTGATTGAAAATATCTTGACCAAAATGAATTTGTGATTCAACACTAATACCGAGTAAGTTAGCTATTGTAGGCAATACATCAACTTGACCACCAATTTGTGATAATGTTTGACCTTCGGATACCCCTTCATTAATGATAACCAAAGGAACATTAATCATATCCGTGTATGCATACTCACGACCATATATTTCGTTCATAAGTTCGCGTTCATGATTATCAAGAGAATAAATTGGCAAACCAAGATGATCTCCGTACATCACGATCAAACTGTCTTCCCAAATTCCTTTATCTTTCAAGTCTTGAATAAATACTCCCAGTGCATGGTCTGCGTAGTTTTGTGCCACAATATAATTACCAACTAGCGTATTTTGAAAACGTTCTGGTAGCGAAATCAATTGTTTATCTTCAGGTAAAGTATAAGGATGATGTGCAGTCATCGAAATGACTTGCGAATAGAAAGGATTTTCTGCAGCATCCATTTCAACTAACTTATCTAAAGTTTTACGATAAAGTACATTATCAGAAGCGCCAAAGAAGACAGTATCCTCTTCTCCGAAGTATTTAGAATCATAATAATGGTTGAAGCCTAGTGATTCATACAACTCACCACGGTTCCAGAACTCCACTACGTTTGTATGGAAAGTAGCAGTATCATAATTATGCTCCTCTAACAATTTCGGTAAGCTAGGTAATTCACGATCAGCATACATTTGTGTCGCTGCTCCACGAGCAGGAATATAAAGTGATGAGTTCACTACATATTCGGCATCTGATGTATTTCCTTGTCCTACTTGCTGATAGAACTTATTGAAGTAATAGTTTTCTTTCACTAACTTATTGAAATTAGGTGTAATTTCTTGGCCATCAATTTTTAAGTTTACTAAGAAGTTTTGGAATGACTCCATTTGAAGAATAATGACATTTTTACCTTCAGCAGTACCATATAGATAAGGCTCAGTTACAGGATTAACATTTTTAATTTTATTAATAGCTTCTTGTGTAATATGTTCAGGTTCAACAAATTCCTTGTCTTTACTGGAAAGAATCATATAAGCCTCATAGTTTAATATACCCATTTGTTCAGCCTTTACAAGTTCATTCATACTTGCACGGTTAGGTACAACATTGAATAGGCAAACAACTAGTGAAACGATAAGAATTGGTAAGGCAAATCTAATACTACGTTTGTTTGAGTTTCCTCGACCTGATGAACTTCCTCCACTTGGTGGAGTTCCGCCTCCTGGTGGTTTTCTTTTAATGAAAATGAAGAAAGCCATAATAACAACATCAATGTAGATGAATAGGAAATAAGGGTCCATCAATGAAAACACACTGTTCTTGACCGCTGTAACTTGGTTTACTTGTGCTAGTGCAAAATAAGTTACAATAACACCATAATACTTATAGTACATAATGACGGCAAATAATATAGAAGTCATTAGTAAGTTTGCTATCCAGTAATATAGCATTTTTCTTTTCTTTGCAAAGCATTCAATTAAACAAAAAACAATGAGTACAAACGGTAACTCTTTAAGTAGAAGTGTCCAAGACGCTCCTCCTTCAAAAATAACCATCCAAGCTAACGAACTTTTTAATAGCATAATGAATGAAAATAATAACAAAGGCCGCGTACCAAATAAAGACTTAATATTGCTTACCACAATTCATCCTACCTTTCAAATAACATATATACTTTTATGTGAAGTTAATGGTGAGTTAGAACTAAGAAGAAGTATGTTTCCGAACTTTTCTCTTTCGAATAAGGCAGAATGCCAAGAGAACAATATCAATGAAGATGAGTATGAAATAATAATCTGTTAGTGAGAATACACTATTACTTACAGCTAATACCTGATCGACCTGAACTAATGCTTGTGAAAATGCAAAATATGTTACAATGACGCCATACCATTTATAATAGTAGACACTGACGGATATTCATCCAAAATATTCTTCTTTCCATATAGTGTTTATTCATACAAACGAGACGGTCAGACATATCATACATAAAGAAATGCAATAAAACAGCAAGAAAATAATCCAAGTATATTTCTTACTAAGTATTACAAGGGTTAAAGCGAAAAGGATAAGGAGCGAGCTATAATACTTAATAATAGACAAAACCAATTCTTTCATCTCATCTGGTTATTTCAGTAGAACTTCATTGGTGGTATAATACTTACTTATTATGCTTGTACGGCGTGGCGTTGTCAAAAAAACTAAAACTACTAATCCGCCAAATTATCTATTAATACGCCGTATAGTGTTAAATAACCATAATTAATCGTATGATATCATCGTTAATCGCGAGAAATCATGCATCTACACAAGGAGGCAATATTTTGAAGGTTTTCAAATTATTTTTATTTTTAATCACATGTGCTGCTATGATTGGTATTGTTATATTTCTAATGTCTGATAAGAATGAACAAAACAATGAGTTAGTTGATGGAACTAACCAAGAGGAAAATATTCCAAATAATGACTCTTCTATTAATAACGGAGAAGAAGATGATAATGTTTCAAATACTGACGGAAATGATGATACTAATGGTAGTGGTCAGGAAGAACCAGTACCATCGCCTACATCAAGTCCAACTGATAATGTGGATACAGATGCTGAGAGTGTAGCAGTAATGGTCAACCCAAATTATAAGCTTCCTGAAGATTATTCTCCGAAAGATCTAGTGTACCCAGATGTTCGATTTACATTTGATGACAAAATAGAGAAGCGTATGATGCGTCAAGCTGCAGCTACTGCTCTTGAAGAAATGTTTGAAGCTGCGGAAGTTGATGGGATTTATTTGGCTGGAGTATCTGCATATCGATCACATGAAACTCAAAAAGCACTTTTCAAACGTTACGTAGAGCGTGATGGTTATGAGAAAGCTAAGACGTACAGCGCAGAGCCAGGGACAAGTGAACATGAAACAGGTCTTGCTATTGATGTATCAGGTAGTACTGGTAAATGTGCAGCAGAAGACTGCTTTGGCGGGACAGTAGAAGCGATATGGCTTGCTAACAACGCTGCAAATCACGGGTTCATCATTCGTTATCCTGAAGGAAAAGAAGATATTACAGGTTACAAATATGAACCATGGCATTTACGTTATGTAGGTGTAGAAATAGCGAAAGAAATAGATTCCGAAGGACTAACACTTGAAGAATATTATCAGGTTGTTCCAGTAAAAAGATAATTAGTGCAATTCAAAGGGGATGATAAGCAATGGATATTGTTCAAAACATCTACTTTACGATTACAATACTAAATATATTTCTTGCGATTGCAATAATATTTCTTGAACGTAGAAATGTAAGCTCAACATGGGCGTGGATGATGGTACTGTTTTTCATTCCTGTTCTTGGATTCGTTCTTTATCTTGTATTAGGTCAGAAATTCAAAAAGCGCAAACTAGCAAAGTTGCTTGGTATTAATCCGAGTATGATCAATGACTTAGTTATTGAACAGCGCCGTCAGTTGCAAAGAGGTGATCTTGATTTTGCTGGGCCTGAAATTGACGAATATTCTGATTTGATATCGATGAACCTTACAACAGGACTTTCACTATTTACAACACAGAACACTGTAAATATTTATACGGATGGCAATGAGAAATTTGATGCTCTAATCGCTGATATTGCTGAAGCTAAGCATCATATTCATCTTGTCTATTATATTGTAAGAAATGATGCACTTGGTCGTAGACTTATGAAAGCATTAACTGCTAAGGCGAAAGAAGGAGTGGAGGTTCGCTTCTTATATGATCATATTGGTAGTTCAAATCTTCCTCGTAAATTTTTCAAGGAGTTTCGTGCTGCAGGAGGGAAGGAAGAAGCATTCTTTCCCTCTCGTATACCGTATATTAACTTTAAGATCAATTTTCGTAATCACCGTAAATTAGTTGTTATTGACGGTGGGATTGGTTATATTGGCGGTTTCAATATCGGAGATGAGTACTTGGGTCTTAATAAGCACTTTGGTAAGTGGCGTGATACTCATTTACGTATTCGCGGAGATGCAGTTTTACAGATGCAAGCCCAATTTATGATTGATTGGAATATGGCATCATCCTTAAAAGTTGGTTTTAATGAAACTTATTTCCCTATATTGATCGCAGAGAATAATAATCCCATCGGCATGCAAATTGTTGCTAGTGGGCCTGATTCACAATATCAGGAGATTAAAAATTCATACATAAAGATGATTTACGCAGCTAGGAAATCGGTGTATCTACAAACCCCTTACTTTGTGCCAGATAGTAGCCTTTTGAATGCATTAAGAACTGCTGCACTTTCAGGCATGGATGTACGAATTATGTTGCCTAGTAAGCCAGATCACTTCTTTGTTTATTGGGCTACACAATCGTACTTGGAAGATCTTTTGTCATGCGGTATTAAAGTATATATGTATGACGTCGGATTTCTCCATGCCAAAACGCTTGTCGTAGATGGAAAATCAGCATCTGTTGGTACAGCGAATTTGGATATTCGGAGCTTCAAGCTTAACTTCGAGATGAATGCATTTATTTATAATCAAGAGGTAGCAGTAAGACTTGAAACAATATTCAATGAGGATATAGAAAATTGCCATGTACTTACTATAGAGGAATATTCGAAGCGTTCATGGGTTAGACGGATCAAGGAATCGATATCGCGTCTTTTAAGCCCCATCCTTTAGAGGAAGTTCAAAACATCCGCTCGTGATCACGCGGAATATGCTAACGTAGCTTAGTCGGCGTCGAAGATGCCCCCCATCGAA
The DNA here is from genome assembly GCA_023639215.1 of Candidatus Pristimantibacillus lignocellulolyticus. Classification (NCBI taxonomy): domain Bacteria; kingdom Bacillati; phylum Bacillota; class Bacilli; order Caryophanales; family Paenibacillaceae; genus Pristimantibacillus (SeqCode); species Pristimantibacillus lignocellulolyticus (SeqCode). The sequence goes on along the minus strand of CP097899.1, from coordinate 1,176,158 downwards.
AGCCTGTGTGTGCTCGCGTACACAAAACGTACGCTGTGCTACTCGTTTTCGCTGGAGTGCATCTTCTTGGTGCTGACAAGCGAATGTTTTGAACCTTCATTGTAATAGAGGAAGTTCAAAACATCCGCTCGTGATCACGCGGTATCGCGTTGTAGATTAGTCGGCGTCGAAGATGCCCCCCCATCGAAAGCCTCTGTGTGCTCGCGTACACAAAACGTACGCTGTGCTACTCGTTTTCGCTGGAGTGCATCTTCTTGATGCTGACAAGCGAATGTTTTGAACCTTCATTGTATAGGAAGTTCAAAAAGCAGACTTTGATAACGATGATCGGCTATGTAGTTTATTCGACATCGAATATGAAGCGAACTTGGGAAGTCCGGTACGCGTGTACCAATAACGTACACTTGCGTTTCCTCCTTCCTCAAGTAGCGCTCCATTTTCTCGGTTCTGAAAGCCCGCTTTTTGAACCTTCATTGTATAGGAAGTTCAAAACATCCGCTCGTGATCACGATGATTGTGCTAACGTAGTTTAGTCGGCGGCGAATAGTAAGCAACACCCACTTATAACGAAAGCAATCTTTGACATTCAAATGTCTAGATTGCTTTTTTTTGTTTGTGCATAGAGCAAATGATAAGCCGTTTAATGATGGTAGTAATTGCAGGGGAAGATAGTTACATTGACGGTGCTTAATATTAGATTTATACTAAATCTAATATTAAGCAAAGGCGGCTGAGTCATGGTTCAGAAAATTAATTTAACAGTGCAACGTAGAGCGATTTTGGAGGTAGTGAAAGACTCTGAAGATCATCCAACAGCAGCGGATATTATTCATCGATTGCGTGAAAGAGGGTTTAATTTTGCGTATGGAACTGTGTATAACTCTTTACGTTATCTAACGGATGTTGAACTTATTAGAGAACTGAAATTAGGCGAAGCTGTTAGTCGATATGATGCGAGAACTGAGGAGCATCAACATATTGTTTGTACAGTATGCGGTAAGGTAGATGAAGTATTAGTAGATATTCCACAAGAATGGTTAGATAAAGTATGTGAACAAACGAATTACAGTATTCATCATCCTCATATCGTTATGGAAGGGGTGTGCGGCCAGTGCACGACCAAGCAATAGAGCGATCAGAAGATCAGTTGTTATGCACGTTAACGAAACGAGTTATGATTATTAGTCCCCTGCCAGAACGAGTAAAGCAATTATTTGTTTCGCTATCAACGGCATGTTTCGATGTGTTTTCATTACATGAATTTAATGAAGATATGTTGTCATCTGTGAAACCTGAACTAGTGATCTACGATGCATTGCCAACGGCAGTTACTGCTTCCTATACAGACGTACTAGAAAGAGGTCATAGTTTACTGGGCAACGTTTCTAGTTATCATATTTCATTAGTTATTCTGATGGATGAACAAACTTATGAGCGAAAAGAACAGTTAGAATTAGCGGGCGCTGAAATTATGATCTGGCCTTCATCTGTAGATCAAGCGCTTGAGCGTATTAATCGCTTGCTTGAGAATCAATCACAGTTTTCAAAATTTGAAGATCTTATCGTATTCAAAGATTTGAAAGTGAATACTCGTAAAATGATCGTCACGAAGGACAATCTACGTATAGAGCTGACCAAGACAGAATATGATCTGTTATTACACTTCTTAACTTCAGATGGCGCGGTTCAGACGAGAGAAGTACTACTTGATGTTATTTGGGGATTACAGTTTTATGCAGGCAGTAATGTTGTTGATGTTCATATTAAAAGCTTGCGTAAAAAACTTGAAGATAGCGCAGTGGATCCCAAGTATATCGCTACCGTTCGAGGAGTTGGCTACCGTCTAGCTGATCGTGATTGATACGTCCAATTCTTAGATAAGTTATTCATTGTCAATTCATTGTTTCTTCATCAGAAGTTCATGACATAGTAACCCACACTCCGCTATAGTAAATATACTAAGATTTAGATTAAGTCTAAATACTAAATAAGGAGTGTATGAACAAATGACAAGATTAACAACGAATCAAGGCGGACCTGTCGCAGACAATCAATCATCACGTACAGCAGGGCAACGTGGACCTGTATTAATGGAAGATTATCATCTTATCGAAAAACTAGCACATTTTGATCGTGAACGTATTCCAGAGCGTGTTGTTCATGCCCGCGGTGCAGGTGCACATGGCGTATTTGTTACATCTAAAAATATGAGCGAATTTACGAAAGCTAATTTCTTGCAAACCGAAGGTAAAGAGACACCAGTTTTTGTTCGCTTCTCAACAGTTATTCATGGTCAAGGTTCTCCTGAAACTGCACGTGATCCGCGTGGTTTCTCGACGAAGTTCTATACAGAGGAAGGTAACTACGACCTTGTAGGTAACCATATTCCAGTATTCTTTATTCGTGACGCAATCAAATTCCCGGATATGGTTCATTCACTTAAACCAGATCCAGTTACAAATATACAACATCCATCACGGTATTGGGATTTCATGACGTTAACTCCTGAATCTACACATATGATGACTTGGTTGTTATCAGATCATGGTACTCCGGCTAACTATCGTGAAATGAATGGTTTTAGTGTTCATGCTTTCAAATGGATTAATGCGGAAGGTAAAATCACTTATATCAAATATAAGTGGTTATCGAAGCAAGGGGCTCGTAACTTTACAGCTGCTGAGTCAGCAGATCAACAAGGTAAAGATTTCAACCATGCAACGCGTGATTTGTTTGATAATATCGATAAAGGAAACTTCCCGGAATGGGAATTACAAGTTCAATTAATGCCTTATGAGCATATTGATCGTTATAGCTTCGATCCATTAGATCCAACTAAAGTATGGCCTGAAGATATGTATCCGTTTCAAACGATCGGAACAATGACACTCAACCGTAACGCTACGAATTACTTTGCAGAAGTAGAACAAGTTGCCTTTGCTCCAAGTGTACTAGTTCCTGGTATTGAGCCGTCTGAGGATAAATTGTTACAAGGACGTCTATTCTCATATCCTGATGCACAACGTTACCGTCTTGGTGCTAATTACACTCATATTCCAGTAAACTGTCCTTATGCTGCAGTTCGTAATCAGCAACGTGATGGTGCAATGACGATGACTGCTAATCCATCAACATATAACTATGAGCCGAATAGCGGTTCTGATGAGCTGCAAGAAGCGTCAGAGGAGTTCAAAGATTCCTATTCACCTATTCATGGTGTAGCTGGTCGCCAGAAGATTGATAAGCAAGATAACTTTACCCAAGCTGGTGAGACATACCGTTCTTGGTCGGCTGAGGAACAAGCTAACTTACTTGCTAACTTAATTGGCGATCTATCTCAAGTGAATGAAGATATCCAGCTACGTGCGGTGTGTAACTTCTACCGTGCAGATGCTACACTTGGACAAAAGTTGTCTGAAGGTTTGAACGTAGACATTTCTAAGTTTATTCCTCAACATTCTTAATAGGTTAATGTTTTTTAGTTAGTACACAACGTTATTGACCAATATGTCATGTAGAGATACAATCAAAACTAAGCGCGTAGATTCCTTCAAAGGTCTCTACGCGCTTAGTTTATTTAAATTTTATGTTCACGTATACTTTCATATTGTGCAGATACCATCCATACTTTGAATAACGTACGAATGAGTGGCAAGATTTGATAAAGTAAGAAGCTAAGAAAGCTAACCCAAATGATAGATAATGCGTGAATACTGACACTGAAGAATGAATAGATGAGTGAAATAACTATTGATACTAAGATGAAAGGAAGGAGATGAACGAGCGTTTGACGTAACACAGTTGTTATGCTCATCTCCCATGAAGTACCAAGCTGTAACAGATAGAATAACAGCTGAACAATAAGTGCCCAAGCAATATATACAAATAATGTCCAATCTAATAAGCTGAATATCGCATTAATTGATTTATTCGAAAGTATTGTGGTGAAGACTGGTTTTACAATCCAGATCAACGGAATAAAGATGAGAATATTTTTGATCCAGTACAATAACGTCACTTGTTTCCACTTAGCGGCAATTCCTTTACGGAAATATGTCCCTTTGCCAATTTCAGAACGATGATGGATAGAGTAGAATAGCCCCGCTTGTAGAAACGGTGTAAAGATCATGCGAATAAAGAGTAGTATCAGGAACGTATATAGATAGGGCATCCATACATCTGTTTTCAAAATTTGAAATTGATTTTCAATCCAGAATAATGCGACAGTATCTGCACTTCCAGTAAGCTCGGGGTATCGCTTGAGCAGAGGGGTAATAATGTTGTCTATCATTTTGTAAAGTATAAAACCCCAAATCGCTTGATACAAGAACAAAGCGATAATGATTTTTGTATGCCCTTTTGCCATACGCCAACCTTGGCGTAAAAATTGTGTCATAGCAACTTTCCTCCTAAAACTTATTTTGAAAGTTCAAAAGCGGATTTCAGAACCGAGAAGATGGAGTTAATTTACGGAAGTATGAAACGTAAGTGTACGTAGTTGGTACATGCGTACCTACAATGTTTCTGCAAGAAACATACATCGCAAGCTTACGCTTGACTCCCAAATTAGCTTCATATTCGATGGGATATACGCTGCGTTAGCATACTCATCGTTATCAAAGTCCGCTACCAGCTGAATAAGCGTAGTGCATAATCAATAATAGACTCAGTTACGATATTGACTCGTTTTACTTCGGCATTCGGTAATTCCGCTCGCATAAAGTTATTATTTAGATGATAATCAAGTTTATTGTTTTGCTCTGGATCAATTTTGATCCAGCTAATAGGTACTTCAGATCGCTCTACAAAGTGTAACTTCGCTTCGTCACTTAGATCCCATTGTTTTCTTACAGTAGATCCGTCCTCGAAAACGAGATCAATTGGAATACTGCGCGGCATACCACTGTTTTGATCTAGCAATATCGTATATTCATAGATAGTTTTTTCTTGTTCTTCGAATACTCGACTTTTAATATTTTGAATGGCTAGGTCTGCACTCTCGTTACCATATACGAATTTATCAAAGTAAGATTGCCATGATTGTTTCGTAATGTTCTCGACGATGCGTTGGAATTGTTGCGTGGTAGGATGCTTGAATTTATAAGTTTGGAAATAAGAACGCATAATTTTGCTCATCGTAACTCTTCCAACAATATCTTCAATATCAAGTAATACTAGCTTGCCACGCAAGTACACATTTTCAGCATAATGATTATGATCTTTATATAACCATGAATTTAATTGTAGTGGTGCAGGGTTAGTCATAAAACTCGCTTCAATCCGATGATTACTCGTAACGCCATAAGCATTCTCAATAATTTTCTCTTCAGTATAAGAAGTAAATGCTTCATCTAACCAAGCTTCCTCGAATTCATTGTTAGCAACCATTCCATACCAATATTGATGACTAACTTCATGAATGACCGTTCGTTCAAGTTCATACTTAGGATTAGTCGAATCAGCAGCTAAAGTTGTAACAAATGTGGGATACTCCATACCTCCAGCACCACTTGCACCTGCGGGTGGTACGACAATAGACAGTGTGCTATAAGGATAAGCACCATAGTTTTTACCGAGATATGCTAGTGCTGACTTGGCTGCGTGTATATAGCGTTCTGCCAATTGCTCATGTGCAGGGTCTAGGTAAAGCTTAATTTTGACACCAGGTACTCCTTCATGAGAAAAGGATGATTCATGTGTAATGAAATTAGGTGACATCGCAAAGGCAAAGTCGTGTACATCTTCTGCATAAAATTGAACCATTTTACGACCTTGTCCAATATTTGCAACTTTTGTTTGCATACCTGTACCTGCAACGGTGTAATTTTCGGGAGCATATACTTTGACACTGTATACGGCAAAGTCACTGTAAAATTCTGAATTACCGTGATACTGATGAATATTCCATCCTTCTTTCATGACGTTGCGAGTGCCGACAGTTTCATAAGCAGCAATTTTGGGGAACCATTGACCAGCCATCACAAAGTCTTCGTAATAACCCATTCTTGCAAATACTTGCGGTAGTGTAACTTCAAATTTAATTCGAAGAGTTACGGATTCTCCTGGTGCTACTGGATCGATTAGACGGAATGTAGCAACAGTATAGTCGTTGTTGTTCTGATCATCAGGGGAAATGTATTTCACTCGTGGCAACATATTTTCACCTTCGAGTGTTTCGAGATTAAGTAATCGTATTGAACCTTCACTTTTGTCCGTTGCTTTATCTCCTCTAAGTTGTCCACCAGATTCTTTCATAAATGTACTGTCTGGTGAATTGAATGCATTAGCATATAGATGAACATACATATCTGTGACGGTTTCTTTTCCTGGATTGGTCCAAGTAATTAATTCCTCACCGTCTAACATATGTTCTTCCTCACGAAGACTAACTTGAATGTTGTAATCGACGACACGCTCACTTAGTTTTACTGCCGGTATACTTGGTGCGGTGTTTTCATAATTAAGTGTACCGTTTGAGGGCTTGGCCTCATTGAGGGCTGGTTGAAACATGGTAGACTGAATGTTCTGGATTGATTGGATTGGTTCAAGTGCATAAGTGTAACTCGATTGCCATGCATGTTGAAATTGATAAGGCCAAGTGGCAATTAAGAATACAACAATGAGTAAACCAACAATAATTAACTTAAATGGTTTTGAAGACATCTATCGATTCCCTCCCGTTGACAAGCATCTACAGCATGTATATGTTGGCTTTTCCAATAATATTAGCTAAAATAGAATTATTGTACGGGAAGGTGTGATAAAAGTGACAGATGAGTTGAATCAATCAGCACAACCAGAGAAAAAAGAGAAAAAACAATTGGCTCTTAACGTTGTGAGTAATAAAAAGCATAAAGGTTTTGGCGCAGGTTCTATCGATTTAAGCGATGTTGCTTGTGTAATGATTGACCAAGGAGTAGCTTTTATTGACGTAGGTGCAATGCATGCGAAAAGTAAAATTGAACGCGGCATAAAATTTACGCCTAATAAAGAAGATACGCCTAATGGTCGTCCATGTTGGATTGTCTGGGTTGCAGTAGGTCGAGATGAACAAGGAGCGTATTATGCAGGCGCAACTTCTTGCGAAATGTTAGTTGATACAGAAGCTAAGCGTGGCTGGAAAATTCTCGCTGACCATGTTAATCGTCTTGATTCTGCAATTAAAAGTCGCTACATCCTTGATAATATAGGCCCAGTTGAAAAAGCAGCACTGCGCAAATTGCTAATGGAGCATAATGCGGAGTGGTGGGAGCATTCTCCAGAGGAACTAAAACAAGCGCTCGCTAGTGATCACGAAGATTAGGCTGACGTAGCTTAGTCGACGGCGAAGCTGTCATTCATCGGAAGCCTGTGATACTCACGTACCAATAACGTACGCTCCGTTTCTCGGCTTTCCTAGCTTCATGCCATCTTCTTGGTGCTGACAAGCGAGCTTCGCTTCGATGCTGGGATGTGTGGGCTATTCTTCGTGGTGCTTCAAAGTCGCTCGCTCTGCGATCTCTTTGAATGTTGGACTTCGTGGTGCTTCAAAGTCGCTCGCTTCGCGATCTCTTTGAATGTTGGACTTCGAGGTGTTTGGAAGTTGCTCGCTTTGCGATCTTTTTGAACATAGCTTCGTGGTAGCATTAACTTGCTAACTTCGTGAGCTGTTTGAATATGGACTGAAAATCTCCTAGTATGTTGGTTTAACTTTAGGTTAAACTCGATGCTAGGAGATTTTTTTGTCTATTTTTAAAAATGTGCAGGGGTTCGAGTGATAACGTTCGTCTATTGTATGGAGAGGAGGGGGAGCAGATTAATGAGCAGGAATGGTTGAACAGTATTCGGGCAGGCGGTACAAGTAGATATAAAGAGTTTGTACAGGTCTATCATGAGCATGTGTATCGGACAGCATTCGCTGTACTACACCATCATCAGGACGCTGAGGATGTAACGCAAGAAGTATTCGTTCAAATCTATCGGGCTCTCCCTGAGTATCGCAATCAAGGTTTGAAAACTTGGATAACCCGCATTACAGTAAATCGAGCGATTGATGCAAGAAGAAAGATTGGTAGACAACGGGAAGATATTGTAGAAGATACTGATCAACAATATGAATCATTGAATAACAAGAGTTATGAACCCTCTATAGAAGATACTTTTGTTGCCGAGGAACGAAAGGCTATGATCCATCAAGAAATTAATGAGCTTCCTGAACAGTACCAAGAAATCATACATGCATTCTATATGGATGAAAAAAGTTATGAACAGATTTCTAAGGAAACTGGTCTTGAGAAGAAATCAGTGGAATCACGACTATATCGAGCTAGACTATGGATGAAGCGAAATTGGCGAAAGGAGGATTTTGAATGAAAGATCAACTTATGCATATTAGTGAGCAAGAAATGATTGCGTACATACGCAATGAGGGAAGTGAACAACTGCGAGAGCGAGTTGAGTTGGAAATTCAATTGTGCGAACAATGTATGGAGCGATTTGTATTATTATTGGATCAGCTTCCAACGGATTCAACGCTTGATCCAGAAGTAGTTAGTAATCAAGTGATGGATACGATTCGTCAACAAGCTGTAGTTACAAAGCCACGTTGGATTCAGCGACCTGTCGTACAGTATGGTATTGCAGCATCGATTACGCTATTGCTAGTTACATCAGGATTAATGAGTACCGTTTCTCATACACTTGTTAAGCTAGATCGGACGGTACAATCACAGAATATCGAGCAACTACCAGCTCCGGAATCCTCTGCCGAAACGCGATCAGAGAAATGGCTTGATAAAGCGTCGCGATGGATTGAAGCTGTACAAGATAGCCGCTTTGAAAAATAAACAGATGCTTCCGAAATATTTTTATGTACATGAAGCTAATCTGTAAGTCATAAAAAAGCCAATGCTTTCGAGGTGATTTTTCATTACTGGAAGCAATGGAGTAAGATGTGAAAAATTTTAAGGAGTTGAAAAAGATGAGAGCAGAAAATAAAAGTCCGCTTGTAGCATTTTTACTATCGCTGTTACCGGGATTCGGTCATTTATATATCGGTAGAGTTTTCCGGTTTATTGTTTACGCTGGAGGATTTTTTGGACCACTAGCATTGTTGTTTTTTATAATGGTAAGTGGTGGATATGCGGATGATGCATTTGTTGTTTTTTTGCTAATGTTTGCAGGTTTGATGGGTTTAGTTAATATGCTTGATATGCTTATTACGATTGCTGGTGGGAAGAACCGTGCGTTTCATCCGACATCGGCAACGATGGAGCGTGATGAGTATGGCAAACTACACTATGTATACGATCCACTTGAAGTTAAGGAACAAAGTGAGAAGTCAAAATTAATGATGTTATCTATGATCCCTGGCCTTGGTCATATGTATATGGGTCTTCTTACGCGGGGTATTACATTGATGATATTGTTTGTTGGCGTATTTGGTATAACGTTATTTATCGGTCTAATTCTTGGAACACCTTCGATCTTTGTGCTTTGGTTAGCACTACCGATTATATGGATTTATGGTATGTTCGATGCGTTAGCATTGTTAGCTTCTCGTCAAAAAGGTGAGGAAATAAACGATCAATCCTTATTTTCTAATATGGAAAGTTATATGGCAGATGGTCGTAAAAATCGTGTTACAGCGATTGCTCTATCTATCTTCCCGGGTGCAGGTCATTTGTATCTTGGGCTTCAACAGCGTGGTTTACAACTGATGGGAATTTTTCTAATAAGTATTTTTATTATGGATCAATTGCGTCTGACCATATTCTTGTTCCTATTGCCGTTATTATGGTGTTATGCATTCTTTGATATTATGTCCCAACTGCGTAGATGGGAAAAGGATGAATTGAAGGATGAACCTTTTGTAGCGATGTTCATTCCGTACCAACGTTGGATTGGAATTGGTTTACTTGTAGTGGGAATCTATTATTTATTTGATAAAATTGCATTGAGATTAATTGAAATAAAGTTCCCTAATTGGATGAGGGAATATTATGAATTGAAGTATATGTTACCTACCGTTGTTATCTCCTTTGTTATGATCGTTCTGGGTATGAAGTTACTATTCGGAACATCAAGTAAACAGAATGTACAAAAAAAGGGAGGTAATAAGTAATGGAAGCTATAACGATTAAAGAACCAGAAGCTGAAGTCTACCATCATGAAGTAGAGCAGAAGCGTGTATGGCGAGTAGGCTCCTACTCCATGGGAATAACGCTTATTGGTATCGGAGCTGCGTTTGCAGTATCGCTATGGCAGGATATATCTGCGTATGAGCTTTTACTATGGCTAGCGCCAATTGTGTTCATATTACTAGGTATCGAGCTATTGTGTGTTAATACATTTGGGTTATCGGCCAAATATAAGGTAAAATTTGATTGGCTTAGTCTATGGTTTGTTTCAATAATTAGTGTAGGGGCATTAATTATGTCGGTACTATTCTACACAGGAATTACAGATGAATTGAATCAAGCTTTTAATATGAAAGAGCGTTCGTTATTCGTAGATGAGAAGGTAGCTATTGCTCAAGATCAGCCGTCTAAAATAATCGTAAAAGGTACTGTGCCTGTCACAATATCTGAACATGAAGGATTATCTGAGGTTCTTTTAACTGGTTCTATAACTTATGAAGCGAGAGATGCTGTGACATTGCGCGACCAGCAGTTAATGCAAACAAAGCAAGTTGGCGATGTGCTATACGTCTTTGTTAACAATATCGAGCATGAAGTTAGTGGTCTAGTAACGGATCGAGTATTTTCTAATCTTATATTATCTGTGCCAGCAGGTAGTGTGGTTGAATCATAAAAGTAAAAGAAGAAGTTTCCGACAGGGAAACTTCTTCTTTTTACTTAAAATGTGGGTGCGAATGTATTCAGGTATCACGAGGGCTTGTTTAGTTAATGATGTGATTATTATTTTTATTGGGTTATAATGGACTAAGTAATATTATTAATAAATATGTAGTTTAAAGTTTAATTTATTTACTGTTAAAGGCAGGGAAACTATGAGTATACAAATACATGTCATTGCCCCTTATGAAGCAATGATTCCAATTATACAGGAATGTACCCCTTTGTTCCCTAAATTAGAAATACAGTATTCAGTAGGGGATTTAGCTAAAGGTGTAGAGCTTGCAATTGAAGCAGAACAGAACGGTACAGAAATCATCATTAGTAGGGGTGGAACAGCACAGTTAATCAAGAAGGCAGTTAAAGTGCCTGTTATTGATGTTCAGCTTTCTGGCTATGATATGATTCGTTCTCTTACGCTAGCTAGCCAATCGAATGAAAAGACAGCTATTGTTGGTTTCTCTAATATTACATCGGGTGCGCAAGCCATTATTGATTTAATGGATTTGCCCTTGAAGGTGTACAACATTAATAGCAAGGATGAGGTTGCTTCTCTTATACTACAGCTTAAATCGTTAGGCTATGAACGCATTGTAGGGGATGTCGTGACGTTTGATACCGCCAATGTATTTGGTTTGAATGGATTTCTAATTCAATCAGGAAAAGAATCTATTGTAAAAGCATTTGAGGAAGCACAGCTAGTCCATCGTTATTTAACGAAAAATGATACGATTTCCCATCTGTTTAGTCAATTGTTTATGAAAGAACATCCCAATATTATGATATTAGATGAGAAAAACAAAATTGTTTTTGAGCAATTAAAGCATTTTAATAAAAATCCATTATCTCATGATCAGATCCATCTCGTTAATGCAAATTTAGAATTTCATAAGACAGAGGTTAAAAATCAGTTTGTAATAAATGATTTTCAATTATTAGTTACTGCCTATGAAATGACAATTGAAAGCAATAAGTTCAAAGTATATGTTTTAGAAAAAGAAGAGATAAGCTTAAATTCTCAACGAGGCATTACAGCATATACAGAAATCAATCTGGAACAAATTGCAGCCAACTCTCATGCGATGAAGGTTACTTTGAAAAATCTTGAGGCTCTATACGAACGTAATAAGGTTATTCATTTGAAGGGTGATTTCGGTAGTGGACGATCTTTTATTGTTCGTTATATTCATCAGCAGCTTAGTGGTGGAGGGACATTACTTAGTATAGATTTGGCTCAGGTAAATCCTGATCATTTAAGTAAAATATCACTAATAAAGGTAAGTAATGTTGAAATCTTGCATGCTGAAAATTGGGCGTTGATTCCAAATTTACAGGCATTTATAGAGAATTGTCAGTCCTTACAAATTGGGGTGTTTGTTGTTACCGAACAATTATTAGAACAAGAAGTTGTACATCGCTTAAAACTCAATACGATTATTGTTCCTTCCTTAGCGGAACGCATAGAAGATATACCCATTCTAATTCAATATTTTCTTATGGATTATTATCATAAGTATGGCACAACGGCTATAAAAATCAAAGAAGATGCATTGAAGTTGATTGAAGATCAAGCTCGCTTTATGGAAGTTAGTGATTTGCGAGCATTAATGAAGCTAGCCGCATTGAATGAAAAAGATTATGTCATATCGATGGAAACGCTAGATGCCGTTTTACTTGAACACCAAAAATTAACAGGGAATATCCCTTTGCAAGGCACGTTAAAGGAAATTGAAAAAGAAGTAATAAAAATGGTGCTGAAGGAGAATAATAATAATCAATCTAAAGCTGCTGAACGTCTAGGAATTAATAGAGCTACGTTATGGCGTAAGCTTAAAGACTAATGTCTTTAGGTTTACGCTTTTTCTTTGCAATAAACTGTTGCATTATTAAACATATTTAGAAAAAGATAAATTTGGTTAAATAAATGTGTTGCTTTTATAAACACTTTGTTTTAGTATAGGTTTTGTAAGCGCTAGTCATTTTGATTACATTATTTTTATTAAAGGAGTTTGTTATATGAAAATTAAAGCGACATTAGATCGTATTCCTGGTGGAATGATGGTTGTGCCATTGTTATTAGGGGCATGTATTAATACAATAGCGCCTAATGCATTAAGAATTGGTGGTTTCACTGAAGCGCTATTTGTAAATAGTGGTAGTGCGCTTATCGCATTATTTCTATTGATTGCTGGAACGCAAATTAATTTCAAAACAGCAGGCTCAGCTGTTGGTAAAGGTGTTACGCTGTTAGTATTTAAGTGGGTGATTGGTGCAGCATTCGGTTTAATTGCCATAATGTTCGCAGGTTCCAATGGTTTATTTCTAGGATTAGCACCACTTGCAATTATTGCTGCGATGACGAATTCCAATGGTGGACTGTACATCGCATTAGCAGGACAATATGGTAAAGAAGATGACAAAGCAGCCTATCCATTTTTGGCATTGAGTGATGGACCATTTCTAACGATGGTAGCACTTTCAGTGTTCGGAGCAATGGGCTTTGCTGAAGGGATGTTCTCTCCAATTTCTTTTGTGGCGGTACTACTTCCGCTAGCTGTTGGTATTATTATTGGTAACCTCGATCATGATATGGGTAAGTGGTTATCTAACGGTAGCGATAAGCTTGTTCCATTTTTCGCTTTTGCACTAGGTATGGGTATCAACTTTAGTTCCATTGTTAAAGGTGGATTAAGCGGAATATTACTGGGTGTCCTTACGGTTCTATTTACAGGTGGTATTGGTTATCTATTATTTAAGAAAATTGGATGGAATCCAATTGTTGGGGCTTCAGAAGGTTCAACTGCAGGTAATGCCGTTGGTACACCAGCTGCGATTGTAGCTGCGAATGCTTCTTTTGCACCAATAGCTGAAATAGCAACTGTTCAAATTGCAGCGAGTGTAGTGACAACGGCCATACTGCTTCCTATATTTATTGGCTTCTTGGCGAAACGGCTAGAGAAATCAGGTGGCGTTGCAAAATATAACGAATCGAAAGCCTGAAGAGAGTAATTACTCTCTTCTTTTCGCCATTTTAATATAGCTTTGTTATTTTTTCGTAGTTATGGAAGGAGATTCTCATGAAATTAGCAATTATTGCAGATGATTTAACTGGAGCGAACGATAGCGGGGTTCAATTAGCACGTCATGGCTTGAAGACATCCGTTCTTTTCGATATGGATGAACACAATATTAGTAGATATGAGGCTGTTGTGTTTGATACAGATAGCCGATCAGTAAGCAGAGAAGAGTCCTACAACAGAGTTCAATCCGCAGCTAATTTTTTGCTTAATGCTGGGTTTACTAATATTTTCAAAAAAATAGATTCCACTATGCGTGGAAATATAGGAGCAGAAATCGATGCTCTATATGATACGGTGAAACCGGATTTTATAATGATCGCTCCTGGATATCCTAAAAATAACCGTACTATTATACAATCAACGCATTATTTAAATGGGATTCCATTAGCTGAGACAGAAATTGCAAAGGATCCAAAGACACCAGTTCTAATTTCATATTTGCCTGATCTTCTTAAGGAACAAACAGACAAAGACATAGCGTGTATTACGCTTAATGATTTGTCTCAAGGGAAACAACATATTGCTCAGCAATTGAAGCAATTTAAGCATAACAATACTCCTTATATCATCATCGATTCTACTGAAGAGATTCATCTTGAACAAATATTGAATGTAGTGAAGGATATGGATTATAAATTCTCATGGGTAGGTTCTGCTGGAATTGCTAATTATTTGCCTGCTTATTATGAATTACCTGAAAAGAAAACAGAGCTGACGCTGGCTGCTAATAAAGGTCCTATTCTTACAGTGATCGGTAGTGTGAATAAAAATTCCAGAGCTCAGCTAAAAGTGCTTTTAGATCAAGCAAACGTCCATGCAATCGCTTTTCACTCTTATATGGCAGTTTCTGATCAATCGATTAGAAATGAAGAAATAAATAATGTTTATAAGGAAGCTGAATCTATGGCTTTAGAGGGTAAAGACATTGTTATTTATTCTACTGCCGAACAACAAGATATTGAACAAGCATGGAGCACGGGAGAGGTAAGAGGATTAAGCCACACGGAAATTAGTAATGAAATAGTTAAAGCTATTGGTGAGGTATGTGCGAAGCTACTGGAAAAAGGTTATTTCAAAGGTGTATCTATGACAGGTGGAGATACCGCCAAGCAAATTTGCTTACGCTGGAATATTAAAGGTTTTGAATTGTTGGATGAATTAGAAATTGGCGTGCCAATCTCTAAATTTATTGGAATCGACAATCTACACGTTATTACTAAAGCGGGTGGATTTGGCAGACCCGAAGTATTTATTAATGCTATAACTAAATTAAAAGGTGGGCAATTATAATGAGACCAATTGTTGGAATTACAATGGGCGATGCCGCTGGTATCGGACCTGAAATTATCGTAAAAGCATTAGCACATCAGGAAATGTATGATAAATGTAGACCTCTAGTAATTGGAGATGCCAAAATACTAGAACGAGTTATACCAATCGTTCATTCGTCTTTGTCGATACGTACTGTTCAATCTCCATCAGAAGCGAGCTATGAACATGGTGTAATTGATGTGATTGATTTGAATTTAGTACCTGCTGACCTGCCATTTGGCGAAGTTTCTGCCATTGCGGGAGACGCAGCATTTCAGTTTCTAGCCAGAGCGATTGAATTGGCTAAAGATCATCAAATTCATTCTATTTGTACCGCTCCTTTAAACAAAGAAGCATTACACTTAGGTGGACATATGTATCCAGGGCATACTGAAATTTTAGCTCATTTAACAGATACTGAAGATTTCTCTATGATGTTAACAACACCTAATTTACGAGTTATTCATTTAACAACTCATATGGGACTTATTGATGCTATTGCTAGTATTGATCCAGAAAGAACGTATACTGTCGTAAAACTTGCTTATGATACGCTGAAAAAAGCAGGGTTTGATAATCCTCGAGTTGCTGTGTGTGGAATTAACCCTCATGCGGGTGAAAATGGTCTATTTGGGTATGGTGAGGAAGAACAGAAATTAATGCCGGGTATTGAACGTGCACAAGCAGAGGGTATTAATGTAGTTGGTCCACTACCAGCAGATACACTGTTTTTCAGAGCGGGTAGAGGCGACTTTGATATTGTCGTTGCTTGTTACCACGACCAAGGACATGCTCCTGTGAAGGTGATGGGAATCGAAGAAGGTGTTAATATTACAGTCGGTCTTAAAGGTGGCGTAATTAGGACATCTGTTGATCATGGAACAGCTTTTGACATTGCAGGCAAAAATATTGCTGAAGATAAGAGTATGCTTGCTGCTATCCGTTCAGCGATTGAATTAGCTCCGAAACAATGGTAATGTAGAACAACATTTTTTCTAAGTTTAATAGGATTGAATTATATAACTATAAGCCGGATAAGTTGGTTTTTGTAGGAGCACTAACTCATATACATGAACTTAAGTATCATGAGGACTAATAAAATAGTTGAATGTTAAGGATGAGCGAAGATGCTCATCCTTTTTTTATTTTGTGTTGCAGTGCTTAACTAATGTAATAACGTTTAGATGTGTCAATTAATTTATGTAATATTATATAACATTATATGTAGGCATAATTCAAATAAGTAAAAATTTAATGAGAATTTCATGTATTTACTTATATTAATCAGATTATAGAAAACATATAAGTTTTATAAAAGTTAGGATAATAAAACGGAAAAAACCGAGTATTATCAAGTAAATAATAGTATTATTCAGTAAAAGTTATATGTATACGCTTAAATAGTACATATCATTATTTGTTAAATAATATTACATGAAATATATTATTTAACAAGAAAACAAAAATGATAGTACAGCGGGAGGAATTTATTATGGAGAATATCTTGAAAAAATCATTCACTAAGAAAGTAGTAATTCCAGTTGTTGTGACAGCAATGCTATTAGTAACAACAAACATTTCAACAATTAGTAGTTATGTTAAGGCGGCTGGTTCGTCAAGTGTTACACAGTTTGATATCCCATCTGTCAGTTCTGCACATCAACAATCTGCTAATCCTAATGTCATTGTAATAGGTACAGGTGGTACTCTAGCAGGTAAAGCGAGTAACGGAGATCCTACAAGCTTCCAAAGTTATGCAGCAGGTACATATTTAATAGCGGATCTAGTGGCGCAACTTCCTAATAAAGAAAAAATCGCAGATGTTTCAACTTATCAATTTGGAAATAAAGGATCAGGTGGATATTCTATTCAGGACTTATATGATCTTTCATTAGCAGTAGATCAAGCATTAGAAATATATGATAGTGCAGTTGTAACGACTGGTACGGATACGATGGAAGAGATAGCATACTTTCTCGATTTGACGGTGCAAAGTGAAAAACCAGTGGTTGTAACAGGTTCAATGAGACCTTGGGATGTTATAGGGACAGATGCTCCTGCTAATTTATATCAAGCAATTAAAACCGCTGCTAGTGGTAAAACAAAGTGGTTCGGTACAGTTATTATGCTGAATGACATGATCTATGCAGCCCGCGATGTAACGAAAAGTAATACACATCGTACAGACACATTTGATTCATCCATGCTTGGGGCATTAGGATATGTAGATGATTCTGCGGTTCGTATTTATAGAGCTCCTGCTCGTGCGGTTGATGCAGGTACTGCTGAATGGGCATCGCCATTTGATCTTACTGAAATTGAAAAAACTGATCTTCCAATAGTAGAAATCGTGTATAACTACCAAGATGCAGGTGGCGGAGCTATTAAAGGTTCTGTAGCTGAAGGTGCTAAAGGTATTATTACGGCAGGTACTGGTGCTGGCGGTATCTCAAGTAAATTGAGTGCTGCAAGAACGGCTGCAATCAGAGATAATCAAGTAATATTTGTCTCTACTTCTCGCACTGGTTCAGGTTCTGTATATGACTCTGGTCGTGGAAACACGATTGGTGGTGACAATCTGGATCCGCAACATGCTCGTATGATGCTACTACTATCCTTAGCATTTACAGCAGATCTTGAGTATGCACAAAAAGTAGCAAAAACGCGTGAATGGTTCACTACTTTCGGTACACAAGATGTTGAGATTTCTGTTGATGCTAACACGATTGTAAGTGTTGAGGTTGAAACTGAAGTTCCTACAGAAACACCGGTAGTACCGACAGAGACAGAGGTTCCTACAGAAACTCCAGTAGTACCAACGGAGACAGAGATTCCTACTGTAACTCCAGTAGTGCCAACGGAGACGGAAGTTCCTAACGTAACTCCAGTAGTTCCAACTGAAACGCCTGTAACGCCATAACACAATAAGGGAGAAGATGGATATGAGTTTAACTCGAGATATTAATTTGAAACGCCTGTTCCTTTCTCTCCTAGTTGTAGCTATTATATCTACTTCTTGGAGTTTCGGTAAACCAAATGCTGCTGCCCTGGCTGCTTCCTCGACAGTTACAATACCTACCTTTGAAATACCTGCTGTCACTGATGCACAACAAGCTTCAGAGAAGCCTAATATTATCGTAATAGGTACGGGTGGTACTTTAGCTGGTAAAGCGAGTAACGGTGATCCTACAAATTTTCAAAGTTATGCAGCGGGTACGTATTTAATAGCCGATCTTGTGGCTCAACTACCTAATAAAGAAAAAATTGCAGATGTGTCAACGTATCAATTTGGCAATAAAGGATCAGGTGGCTATTCAATTCAAGATCTATATGATCTATCACTTGCTGTTGAGCAATCATTAGAACAATATGATGGTGCAGTAGTAACGACTGGTACGGATACGATGGAAGAGATTGCGTATTTCCTAGACCTTACTGTTCAAAGTGAAAAGCCAGTAGTTGTTACAGGAGCAATGAGACCTTGGGATGTAATCGGGACAGATGGTCCTGCTAACCTATACCAAGCGATTAAAACAGCGGCTAGTAACAAAACAAAATGGTATGGAACAGTCATCATGTTAAATGATACGATCCAAGCTGCTAGAGAAGTGACGAAGAGTAATACTCATCGCATGGATACATTCGATACAGCAATGTTTGGTGTATTGGGTTATGTCGATGATAATGCTGTAAGAATGTACAGACTTAATGGACGTGCTTCTAAGGCGGGTACAGACCAATGGAAAACACCTTTTAATCTTAAAACTATTGCTAAAGGGGATTTACCTAGCGTAGGTATTCTATATAACTATCAAGCAGCAGGTGCAGGAGCACTTAACGGATTGGTAGAAGAAGGAGTACAAGGAATTGTTACTGCTGGTACAGGTGCAGGAGGAATTTCATCCGCACTGTCAAGTGCAAGATCAAAAGCGATTAAGGATAAAAATATAGTCTTTGTATCCAGTTCGCGTACAGGATCAGGGTCTGTATACAGCTCTGGTAATGGTATTATCGCAGGGGATAACCTAGATCCTCAACATGCTAGAATTATGTTGATTCTAACACTTGCTTTTACTGATGATTTCAATCAAATGAAAACGTGGTTTGCAACAGTAGGTACGCAAGAAATTAGTATCAACGTAGCTAATGATGAAGTTACTCCAGAACCAACACCGATACCAACACCAATACCAACACCAACACCTGGAACGGGTTCGGGAAGCGGAAGTGATGGTAATACTTCACCAGAACCAACAGTGACACCAATACCAGAACCAACGGTAACGCCTAATCCAGATGGAAATGGTCAAGTAAACTCATTCACGGATACAAAGGGTCACTGGGCAGAAGAAAACATTAGTAAAGCAGTAACAGCTGGTATTGTGACTGGATATACAGATGGTAGCTACAAGCCTAATGTAGAAGTTACCCGTGCAGAATTTTTAGTCATGCTAATGAGGTTATTAGGTGAAAAAGAGAGTAATACTACAATGACCTTTACGGATGAAGCTAGTATTGCATCATGGGCAAGAACTGCTGTGTTAAATGGTATCGAACGTGAAATCGTTACTGGATATGCAGATGGTTCATTCCAACCAAATCGAAATATCAATCGTATGGAGTTAGTACTTATGGCTGTAAGAGCAATGGATATTGATCTTAGTAAGTACACTACAACGACTTTTGCTGATAATGGTGATATTGCAACTTGGGCAAAAGCTGCGGTTGCAGCAGCAGCTGAGGAAGGTATTATTCAAGGTAAAGGCAATAATAAATTCGATCCGAATGGTACTGCAACAAGAGCTGAAGCGATCACGATCATTATGAATATGATGAAGTTTATGGAATAATAACAAAACTGCATTTCAATAAGAAGCGGTACCCCTTAGAATTGACATTATTAAGCCAGTAGGTTTATTCAATGGATTCTAGGGGGTGCTTTTTTATTGTTTTAAGAGGGATGGGAAAGCTAATATTTCCACAATATATTTTAAATGGTAATATTAGTATAGTATTGTTTGTTTCGGATTAAGTGTTCAGTTCAGTTAATGTTGAATTGTAAGGTCTTAGATGGAAAACAGATTATAGGGAGCGAGATTTGTGGGAAGTAAATACTGGTGGCTGACCGCGGTGATTTTGATGAGCGGTATAAACTTGGATAGTATATTAATTGAAGATACTCTATCAGAATGGCTTCTGTTTATGTGGTTTTTAAGTGTTAACTTCTTTATATATTCAGTTTGTAATAATGGGAAATTGCTTATAAAGAGGGTGGGAAATCCGGGTTACAACCGGAAAGTTGCTGATTTTCATTACTCGATTAATTTTCTGAAGTTTATAGCTATGATTATATTTATTCTTTCTGAGGTAGTGAATGATCTTCATGATTATTTAGCATGGTTTGTCATTGTTATATTATTTATAGATACTATGTTAATAGTTATATATAGAAATAGAGTAACAGCGGATGTTGCATAACTGAGTGGATAGATCGGATGACGATCGTTGTCAATTTATTAATGTTGCTTTTTATGGTCAAATACTCAATAAGATTAATACATCGTTATAGAATTTATAACAAACATTTTATCTAAAGGTGTATGTGTAAACTCTTTCGTTGTTCGTAATAACAAACGCCCCTCTCGTCCACTAAAGTGGTTGAAAGGGGCGTTTGTTGTAAGGTTACAACTTATATTGCTACTTCATTGTACGTCAATGTACTGCTAATCCTAGAACATATTGTGACGAACAGTATAAAAATATTGATATCATCTATTTTTACGATAGTATGTAACGAGAAAAGCAATTAGGAATAGAACGAAAATAATAAGTGAGAAGTAAGCGACTTCATGGTAAATAATAAGAGTATAAACTATATTGATTAGATGTAATACGAACAAAATTATAATGAGTTTATAATATTTTTCAGATGCCACGTTGAGCTCCTCCTACATACTAGTGTTTATTGTAATATGCTTATAAGTTGTTTTCGGGTTCTCACATTCATCTTTTTGTATATACTTCCAACCTGATTCTTCACTGTGCTCTCAGCTTTATATAGTGCTAAGCTAATGTTGGATAAGGTATAACCTTTTATTATAAGATCAGTAATTTCTTTTTCAGCGGGTGTTAAGGAATGCAACGCCATAACATTACGAAGCTTATGATAGTCCTTTAGTAATAATTGAAAGGGAGAGAGAGTATGAGTAACTTCTCGAATAGCGGTAGGTAGAACATCATAGTTGAGTTTATCAATATAGTGCATCGCTCCTGCTTGAAATGCAGTAAGTATTATATTTTGATCAGATATCGTTGTTAAAATAATAATAGGGACTGGCTTAATAATTGTAATGTCACGGAGAATCTTTAAACCCTCTAATTTATAAGCTTCTATATTAATATCTAATATGACTATATCGACTTCTGAAATATAATGAAGTGCTTCTTGAACAGTAGCTACACTGCTAATAACGTGAATATCATGCTCCTTTGCGAACAAAGCTTCAATAGAATATCGCCAAATAGGATCAGCGTCTACAATTAGCGTATTAATTTTAATCATGTTCCCTCCTATGTTAATTAAAGATTACATATTAGTAGGCTAGTTTATATAATTCTAATGCGTTTAGTGGTTTTTAATCGTTTAAAATACATTCAATTAATTTATTTACATAACAGTCGATAATAATGTAAATCACTAATATCTTACAACAAATGCGGTAGGAAGAGCGTATTATGTCACAAACGTTAAAATATTGATAATAATCGTAGGTAAGCTGAGGATTATTGTAAATAGTTCAGGAGGACACTCAAACTATTCCATGCAATGTGAAAGTAGATAGATGCCCTAAGCGATTTAGTGTATTTGTATAACATAATGGACATAATGCTCATCGTAAATGCGAAGAAAAACAAGCCACTATGCATTAATCCAAATAATGCTGAAGTAAGTAAACTAGCAAAAAGTACTTTTCCACTTCTATTGAGATATGAAAATAAAAATCCTCTAAATAGTAATTCCTCAATTACTGGTGCTAAGAATCCTATAAATAAAATATTGAACAATATTTGAATGGTCGTTTCATTTCTAAATTGTACAGTTTCAGTATTTAACTGTTCTTCGATGCTCATTACGCTGTTCCAGTTTAAAACATAATTGTAAAGATAGTTAAGAAGCGACAGTGAAATGAGTGCTGTAATAATGAGTAAAGAACCTCTTAAAGGTTTGACCATAGGTACTAATTGAGTCAATAAATAGGCTCTTGCCTGTTTGAAAATAGTAAATAGCACAAATGCGGAAATAACATTAATCAAAAGAATAAATACTGAATCTACAGAAAATACGAAAAATAATGTTGCCACTGTGAAGTTTATAAGAAAATAAGAAAGAAAGAAGCAAAAAAAATATTTAGTAGTGATGTTTTGCATGGTACACCTCACACATTAAATTTGTGGAAAAAAAAGGATGTCTTGATAGTATATTAGAAAATATTACTGGTGAGAAGTACTAATTATATTAGGACTTTTGAAGGGGGAATATACAAGTTAACATGAAAATGAAGTGAAATTAGTTAAATATTAAAGTTGGGAGGGATTTCATTGGAAAAGAATTTATTTGTAGAAATCACACAGGATGAATTGTTGCAACTTGATGGTGGAGGTGCATTCGAAGACATCGGTTTTGCAGTTGGTTATGCTATTAGGGGTGCAGTTGAAGGTGTAAAGACTATAGCACATGTTGCAAAAGAAGCGGTTAATCCAAAAAACTATATTAATTACTACTATCCAGGATTACTTCCGAAATAATGATTGGATTGAAAACAGTATATGATCAGAAAGGAGGAATGAAGATGTTTAAAGAAATTACTCATGATCAGTTAATCAATATCGATGGCGGAGGTATTTGGGACGATATTGTTGAATTCGGTAAAACAGCTGCAAAGTCTCCACTTGGAAAGTTAGTGGTAGCAATCCAATTAATCGAGCCAGCATACGATTTTGGAAAAGGAATTGTTAAAGGTTGGAATGCATATGGTAATTAACTGAAACTTAAAAAGTAGTTAGCTTAGAAGGTTTAAGCTAACTTCTTTTTTCATTGTGTACTCCTTAATAAAAACTCATTTAATTAAGTAATTCAAAGATGTCAATAATTTAAATGCATAGTATTAAAATGAAAACTTCAATTACGATATAGTGCTATTAATAAAAAAAGAAAGACTAAAAACTAAGGGGTAGACTATGCTCTTTCTAAAAAAATACCATTGCATCAAGCAACAAGATATAAAAGACTGCGGTGCTGCCTGCTTGGCAACAATATCTAAGCAGCACGGCTTAAAATATCCAATATCAAAAATAAGAGAAATTGCAGGTACAGATAAGAAAGGTACAAATGCTTATGGTTTAGTAAAAGCTGCAGAGCAACTAGGTTTTACCGCGAAAGGTGTTAAAGGTGACCAAGAAGCCTTTTTTAGCGAATTTCCACTTCCTGCGATTGCACATGTCGTTATCGACCAGTCCTTACTCCACTATGTTGTCATACATAAAATATCTGAAAAAGAAGTAATTATTGCAGATCCAGGTAAAGGTCTTGTTAAGTATACACCAGAAGACTTTTTTGGAATATGGACAGGGGTTCTTATCCTTATGGTTCCTACTCCACAATTTCAAAAGGGTGATCATACGAAGGGGCTTTTTTCGCGTTTCTTCAGCTTACTAATCCCACAAAAAAATATGCTAGTTGGCATCTTTATGGCGTCAATACTTTACACTGTACTTGGCATTTTTGGTGCATTTTATTTTCAATTTCTTCTAGATGAAATATTACCCTACGGCTTGCAAAAAACATTACATATACTTTCTATCGGCGTTATCGTTCTCTATATATTTCAGGTACTATTAAATGCTTTCCGCAGCCACCTATTACTATATTTGAGTCAAAAACTCGATATTTCGCTAATACTTGGCTATTATCACCATGTATTAAAACTACCAATGAGTTTTTTCGGTACAAGAAAAACTGGAGAAATTATATCGCGTTTAATGGATGCTTCTAAGGTTAGAGATGCTATTTCGAGTGCAACACTAACGATTATGATTGATATTATTATGGTCATAGTTGGAGGTGTTATTTTATATTCCCAAAGCACCTTATTATTTGGAGTCACCATTATACTGGTACCAATTTATCTAGCATTAGTTTGGGGATTTCATAAGTCCTTTGATAGACTTAACAGAGATCAGATGGAAAAGAATGCTCAATTAACATCTTACATTTTCGAGTCTATTGATGGAATCGAAACAGTAAAGGCTTATCATGCGGAGAGTAAAGCTAATTTTGAAACGGAAAAGAAGTTTGTTGATCTTCTTAGATCTGTCTTTAAATTCGGAGTGATGAACAACATTCAAGATTCTCTGAAGGGATTTGTCCAAATGTTAGGTGGAGTTGCTATTCTATGGATTGGAGCTATGCAAGTTATTAATGGCCATATGTCGATGGGGCAACTCATTACTTATAATGCGTTATTGGCATATTTTCTTAATCCTATTCAAAATTTAATTAACCTTCAACCGACGATTCAAACGGCAGTAGTAGCAGCTGATCGATTAGGTGAAATATTAGATCTAGAACCTGAAAAAGCAGATACTGAGGAAAATAAATTAAAGTTAGCTTCATTAAAAGGGAATATATCGCTAACTAATGTTGATTTTCGCTATGGTACGAGAGCATTAACTTTGAAAAGTATTAACCTTACGATTAATCAAGGTGAAAAAATAGCGTTTGTTGGTGAAAGTGGTTCTGGAAAAACAACACTAATTAAACTACTAATGCAATTTTATAGCCATGAGCAAGGGGATATTGTCATTAATGAACATAATATTAAAGACATACATCTGGATTATTTAAGACAACGTATTGCGTATATTCCACAGGATACATTCTTCTTCAGCGGTACAATCCATGATAATTTAAGTTTAGGCATCGACAGTGATGAAGACTTAGTAGCCATAACAGAAGCTTGTAAAATAGCCCAGGCTCATGAATTTATTAATCAGTTTCCATTACGATATCAGACTATGCTTGAAGAAAATGGCTCTAATCTTTCTGGTGGTCAGAAACAAAGGTTAGCCATTGCCAGAGCGATACTTAAACAACCAGATATTCTTATTCTTGATGAAGCGACAAGTAACTTAGACTCAACTACGGAAAGAGCTGTTTCTGAAACAATTAATAGTTTTGAGAATGTTACGACGATTATTATTGCTCATCGTCTGAGCACAATTATGCGTTGTGATCGAATATATGTGATGGATAACGGAAGTATTATTGAACAAGGTACACATCAAGAGTTATTAGCAGCACACGGAAAATATTACGGACTGTGGAAAGATCAATTACCAGGCATAGAATTAACTCAGGAAAACCAACAATATGCAGTGGGAGTAGGTGGAGTGTAACATCATGAAAGCTATCATCCGCAATTTGTCCGATATGTCGGATAGTCGTGAATTACTGGAAGCCCGTACAAGTCCTGCAATTACTTCGTTTTTAGTCATATTACTTGTGCTTATTGGATCTGTGATCACATGGTCATTTTTTGGTCAAATCGATGAAACTGCTAAGGCTCAAGGGGTTGTAAGGCCTAATGAAAAGGTGAGCACAATACAATCATCAACACTTGGTCAGATAGAAGATATTTTTGTTAGTGAGGGCATGTATGTTGAAGAGGGAGATTCGCTTATTGTTTTACAGCAGGAGGAATATGTGACTGAGCTAAACTATCGTCTTGAAGAGCTAGAACAACAAAAGCAAGAATTAGTACTTTTAGAGAGATATATGCAAAGCATTGAAATCGATCAAAATTTATTCCAATCTAATATAGAAGAAGAAAGTTATTATTATAAATTAGTAGAGCAGTTTAATTTAGAGTATCAACAACTTGAGTTAGACTATATGACAGCTGATCAACAAATCAAATCAACCAAAACTGAACTTGAACAATCACAATCTAGCATTGATTTGAATATTGAAGCGAATAAAACAAATATGGAAACAACTAAGCAAGAACTTTCAAAAGCAATTACACAATTAACTGAGGATATTAAACAGGAAAAGAATTTAAAATTATCGATTCAATCAGGAAAAAATAAAATATCATCAACTGATGAACTGAGAACTGCACAATATGAACAATATAGTACGCAGCTAAAGCAATTACAGGTTGACTTAACTAATGCAAAAAACACATATGAGACTTCCCTCAAGCTCGGTGATCGATTTATATCTCAAGTTGAGTTAGAGCAACAACTCGGAGTCTATGAAAAAGCAACGCTACAAGTAACAATGTTAGAGAAAGAAGCTTTGTTATCCACGGAAAGTAATATTACAAGTTATGAGACGAAGTTAGAGGAATTAAACTTAGAATACTCTAAATTAATTCAGCCCAATGGATCTTTGCAACTAGAAATCGCATCATTAGATCTAAAGAAAGAACAATTAAATATTCAAGAGCAGGAGTTAAAACAAAAAACAGAACTGACAGAAACTGCAGAGGTAACTTCACTTCAAAAGTATAGGCTGGATCGAGTAGTCATAATCCAAGCGAGCATAGATGATAAACAATCGAACATCGAATCTATACAAGAAAATATCCAAAAGATAGAACAAGAATTAGAAAATAAGACAATGAAATCTCCGGTTTCTGGCACTGTTAATATTGTAAAAGAACTAAATAAGGGCGATGTTATCCAACCGGGAGAACCTTTACTTACCATATTACCAACTGACGAAACGATGTATAAAGCTAGCATAGCAGTCACGAATCAAGAGATAGGGAAAATTGCTATTGGAGATCAGGTTAAGCTAAATTTCGATGCTTTTCCTAAGCAAAGTTATGGTTCTTTAGTTGGTGAGGTAACCTCCATAGGTTCAGATGCTGTTGTTCAGCAGGACGGTTTACGTTATTACATTATAGAAGCTGCTATCGCAAATGAACCTTTAGTTAATCAAAAAGGTGAGCAAGGTGAAATTAGAGTAGGTATGACTGCAGAGGCGTACATCGTAACAAATTCACAAAAAATTATTTACTATATTCTTGAAAAAATTAATTTGAAGGAATAGAGGTATTCGTAATAATGATACGAAAAATAATATCGATACTATGTATTATTTCTATTTTGATTTGTAGTCATGCTAATAATACGAATGCATCAAGTGCAACAGAAGTTATTGAGCTTAATCGTCATAAAGTGATTGAACTTGCACTTAAAAATTTTGTTGATGTTAAGCTTGCTCAACTAAAGGTTGATGCGACAAAAGCACAATTAGCCTATGTACAAAGTCAAATTGATCTTGCAGGAAAAGGTATTAATAGTCCGGCAATAATTAGTTTGCCAGATACATTTGAGGAGATCATAGCATCTATTCCTAACTATGATGAGTTAAGTGAAGAAGAACAGAGGGAATTAGATTATATTATTGGAATTCAAATGATGATTAATCAATCATTAAATCCCGTCTTAGAGTTGGTGGGTGGAATACAATATTCTACTGTGTTCACTGACTATATGAACAGTGTAGCTTCGTTGAAGCAAGCTGGAATTACGGCGGAAAAAGAAGAAAGTATTGCGGGAATTCAATTAGAGAGTACGCTAGAACTTGTTAAGTATCAGGCAACCTATCAATATTATGAGCTGTTAAAAATGCAAAATGAATTGGAGCAACAACAGTCAATATCTAGAGAATTAGAGATTCATTTAAAAGATTCAAATGTATTGTATTCACTTGGTCTCATAGAAAAAGGCGAACTTGATAGATTGCAAAGAGAATATAATTTGCAGCTTAACTTAGTAATAGATCAACAAAAGATGTTTGATCTGGAGCTAAGAAAGTTTTCTACTAAACTTGGAATTGATCGTAAGAAACAAGTTAAGCTTCAACCCGTAAGTAGTTATACTTCTTTCATTCCAACAGACGAGAAAAAGATAGATATGTCGAAAATGATTGAACTACGTTTAGTAGAAGAAGAGGTTATTTTCAATAAAGAGATGGCTGAATCTGCAAATGGGAACAATCCTGAATTACTAAAATACTATCAGAAAATAACGGAGACACAAACAGAAACCAAAGCCATTATTAAACTGCAAATAAGTCAGTATATTGAAGCGCTAGTGCTAGAAGGAAACGCACTAATTAATCAAGTCAATGGGAATGAAGTTCAGTATGAAGCATCTCAACAATCGGTGAAAGATATACAGTTATTATTTTTTGCAGGTAAAGTAACAAGTAAAGAAGTTGAAACAGTTGAATTTCAACGAGATAGGGCCCATATAGCACTTGAAAACTCCAAATTAGAGTACGAAATATTTAAAGAAAAATGGTTACTTGTTACTAATGGTGTAATGGTAAACTCTTAGTTTTTCATTTAAATAACAGACTAATGAAGTATGTTTCGCTAATGGTTTATCTTGTATTATGACAGATTGCAAGAGTAGGCCTGCAAATATATTATACCATATTTTGTATATATAGCTTATAATGATGTGGAACTTATTTGAAAATATGATCAAAAAAGGAGAAGTTAAATGAAGAAAATTATCTCACTATTCGTTGCATTAGTTATGGTATTTGTACTGACAACAGGCACTCAGGCACAGGCAGCTGGCACTGCTAACGATAAGGCAATCTCAGTTTCGCTCAATGGAGAAAAGGTTCAATTCGGTGAAAATGGGCCGATTATTGAGAAGGGCACGACGCTTGTACCAGCACGCAAGATTTTTGAAACTCTCGGTTATGATGTATCTTGGGATAAGGAAAATGAAGTTGTATTAGCAGAAAAGTATGGATTGTCTGTTGCGTTACAAATCGGAAATCTTACAGCTTATATTAACGGGATTGAAGTAGAACTAGCAGCAGCTCCTAAAGTATATAACAACACTACCTATGTACCGCTAAGATTTATTAGTGAAACTATTGGTTTTAATGTTGAGTGGCAGGGTGCTACTGGTTCCATACTATTAACAAAAGAATATAGCAAGGGCTACATTTGGAAAGTAGAAAAAGACGGTGTGGAAGTACACCTTCTAGGCTCGATCCATATGGGAGACGAGAAGATGTATCCACTTCGTGATGAAATTGAACAAGCCTTTGATAACTCTGACCACCTAGTCGTTGAGGTGAATATTGCGGAAGGACCTGATGAGAAAACCGCTGCAGAAATTCAAGCTATGCAAGTATACTCCGACGGAACAACGCTAAAGGATCATGTATCAGCAGAAACATATGCACGACTGCAATCGTTCCTTGTAGAATTAGATCTGCCTACTAACTCATATGATACATTTAAGCCGTGGGCAATATATTTGGATATGGCTAACTATGTATCACTATCCTCTGGTTATCAAGGAGGGCTGGGCATTGATATGTACTATTTAAGTAGGGCACAATTGGCAAATAAGCCTATTTTGGAACTAGAATCATATAAGTCTCAGTTGAACATTTTTGATAGTTATTCGAAGGAACTTCAGGAACAGCAAGTAAATGAAGTGCTAGATGGAATCTTTGGTATAACTGAAACAACTGCTGAGACAGATACATCATTGGATGCTTTGGCTAATTTATGGATTCAAGGAGATGACGCTGGACTGGAAGAGCTTGTTGCTAGTGTGGAAGAAAGTCCAGAATTGTATGAAAAGCTACTTACAAACCGCCATACGGGTATGTTGGAGAAAATTGAAGGCTACTTGGGTAACGAGAAGAAAGAATCATATTTCGTCGTAGTTGGATATCTTCATATGCTGGGCAAGGATGGTTTGATCACTCAGCTTAAGGAAAAAGGCTATACGGTCACTAGAATTTAATAGAGTTGAGAACTAATGTTTAGAAGGAAGAACAGCGTAAAGAACAAGCCCAGGCGAATTAGTCTGGGCTTGCTTATAGTGCACCCTAAGGAGGATAATATGCCAGTATTGTTACGAATTTCGCTAATAGTGGTAATTATTTTTGGTGTTTCATCATTTGCTTGGTTTCTTTTAGGTGCAACGGCATATTTCCAACGTGGAATGGATATAATAGGAACGGTTTACTTGGTTGGTCCAGGTATTCTAGTTTTATTGTTAGTTATTTTATTTTCTATACTACTGATTAAAGGCTGGACACCAACAAGTAAAGAAGATTATGCTGGGCTTAGTATAGGTCTTATATTTTCAGTACTAGTCTCGGCCACCCTGATTCAAAGTGTTATTACCAACGGTTGGGCAAACGAAAAGATAGAAAGTGACACATTAAAGGTGACAGCAGACCAGAAGTATGAATATCGAGTAGATTTAATTAACTTATTTCAAAGAAATAGTAATGCTCGACTTTATCTTAAGGATGTTGGCTCGCAAGAGGAAATGTATATCGCGACGGAGATTCAATCTCGCAAAATTGTTGGACTAAGTGTTAGTAAGATTAATCATTGGGTGAAGCTTGAACCAACGGATAATTCATCACTTTATATTCTACATACGACAGCAGCTCTTGGAATTCCACTAGAAAAATACGAGATTAATATTGAAACAAGAACTTCTATAAAACTGGAGTAAAGTAGATAGTATAACCATTAAAGCCACATGTGAGTAAACTCCATGTGGATTCTTTTTGTTATTACATCAATGATATAAGATAGTATACTGAATACAGCATAAACAACAAACGCCCCTCTCTTCCACTAAAGTGGTTGAGAGGGGCGTTTGTTATAAAACTATAACTTATACCGCTACTGCATTGTAAGTCATAATCCAGATAGATCCTATAACGATCGTAAGTAGAATTACAACAGCAAAGACAAGTGAGATAAGGTTGTATCTTGGTCCATCTTCATCACGAATATGCATGAAGAATAGTAATTGAACTAGTAATTGTAGTACAGCTGTAACAAGTACGATAACGATTGTTGTCGTCTTATTAAACATATCATTCAATACAGCAACCAAAGGAATAATGGTTAACACAATGGATAGTATGAAACCAAGAACATAAGATTTCATTGAACCATGTGAATGAGCTTGGTGCTCATTTTGTTGATGAGATGCCATGCTACATCACCTCCATAAGGTAGACGATTGAGAATACGAAGATCCAAATAACGTCCAAGAAATGCCAGTACAAGCTAATGATATTAACACGTCGCTTAGTAGCAGGAGTAATACCACGTCTAGCAATTTGAATAATGACTGAAGTGATCCAGACAATACCGAGTGAAACGTGAAGTCCGTGAGTACCAACTAAAGTAAAGAAGGCAGACCAATATGCACTTGTTCCGATATTAGCACCTTCATGCACTAGGTGAACGAACTCTGAAACTTCAAGATAGATAAAGGATAATCCAAGTAAAGCTGAAACAGCTAACCAAAGAATAAGTCCTTGCTTATTCCCTCTATTCATAGCAAGTAGTGCTAGACCACTTGTAAAGCTACTTGTTAACAAAATAAATGTGGAAACGATAATCCCATTAATTTCGATAAGATCTGCTCCCGAAGGACCGCCAGCAATGTTGCCACGAAGGACAACGAAGGTTGCGAATAGTGTAGAGAACAGAATAACATCGGTAACCATGAACAACCAGAAACCAAATTGCTTCAATTGTTCAGGATCTTGATGGCCATGGGCATGATCGTGGTCATGCGAATGTGCTTGTGCCATTATTTAGCCCCCTTTAATGCAGCGGCTTCGATACGTTCAATTTCTTCAACAGAAACGTAGTAATCATCGTCATAGTTGAATGAACGAGCTAACATCGTAACAACAACGCCGACTAAGCCTAGAATAATCATCCACTTCCAATCCCATACAAAACCGAACCCAGCAACGAACCAGAAACCAGACATAATGATTGGAATACCAGAGTTTTTAGGCATATGAATTGGTTCAAGAGGTGCTGTATCCGCAGCGATTACTTCAGCAGGATCTGCTTCGCCTCTAGCATGACGTTCTTTCTTTTCCCACCAGTCATCTTGATCAACAACATGTGGAATACGTGCAAAGTTATAAAACGGCGCAGGAGATGGAATAGACCATTCAAGCGTACGGCCTTGACCCCAGTTGTCGCCACTTGTATCTTTTTTCAAGAATCTAATACTATGAGCAATTTGCCATACTTGGAATAGGAACGCTAGACCCATGATAAAACCACCAACTGTGGAGACAACGTTAAGCGGCTGCCAACCCATGTCGAAGTTATACTCGTTAAAGCGACGAGTCATACCCATTAAACCAAGTGCGTATTGCGGCATGAAACATACGTAGAAACCGATATTCCATAACCAGAATGCCCATTTACCAAGACCTTCATGCAATTTGAAACCGAACATTTTTGGCCACCAGTAATACAGACCTGCAAAGTATCCGAATACTACACCACCAATTAATACTTGGTGGAAATGGGCTATTAAGAAGTAACTATTATGGAACTGGAAGTCAGCTGGTGCAACAGATAGAAGCACCCCTGTCATACCACCAATTACGAAACATGGTATAAACGCTACCGTCCACATCATTGGAGTAGGGAATGACAACTTGCCTCGATACATCGTGAAGAGCCAGTTGAACACTTTAACTCCGGTTGGTATAGCTATAATCATCGTAGTGACTGCGAAGAATGCATTAACATTCGCTCCAGAACCCATTGTAAAGAAGTGATGGGCCCATGTGAAGAAGGAGAAGAAGCTAATAGACATTAGAGCAAACACCATGGATTTGTAACCGAAAATTCTCTTTTTGGAGAAAGCAGCAACAACCTCTGAGAAAATACCGAATGCTGGTAATACAACGATATATACTTCAGGGTGACCCCACATCCAAATCAAGTTAAGATACATCATCGGATTACCGCCGCCATCAACAGTGAAGAAATGCGCACCTAGATAACGATCGAGGAACAATAGGAATAATGTAACTGTTAAGATAGGGAATGCGAACATAATAGTTATAGAAGATGCCAGAGTAGACCAAGAGAACATTGGCATTTTCATTAACTTCATACCAGGAGCACGCATTTTCAGAATGGTTACAACGAAGTTAATACCTGTTGCTAATGAACCCATACCTGAAATTTGAATACCCCATATATAGAAGTCTTGACCTACACCCGGACTACCACTTATTTCAGACAGTGGTGGATATGATAACCAACCAGCGTCTGGTGAACCACCGATAACGAATGAAACGTTGAACAACATTGCACCTGCAAAGAACATCCAGAAGCTGAATGAGTTCAAGAAAGGGAAGGCGACATCTCGTGCTCCCAATTGTAATGGAACGATAATATTGAATAAACCGAACATTAATGGCATCGCCATAAATAGAATCATAATAACACCATGTGTTGTAAATATGGCATTATAGTGTTCCGCATTTAAAAATTCTAATTCTGGTGCAGCTAGTTGAACACGCATTAATAACGCATCAACACCACCACGGAATAGCATTAAAATAGCACAGATGATATACATAATCCCGATTTTTTTGTGATCGACAGTAGTTAACCATTCTGTCCAGAGCCAGCGCCATTTTTTGAAGAATGTTAGGATAAATACAATGGCAACCATTGCTAGACCGATTGATACTTGTGCACCCAAAATCAGTGGGTCACCAGTAACGAAAAACTCGGAAGCAAACTCTTTAATTGTTTCTAACATGGAGAGTAAACTCCTTTCGTATGATGAAATTTGTTAGTGATTATGATGTTCAGAACTATCTTCATCGACAGCTTGATCATCTGGTTTACTTGCTTCAGAAGTCATATGATGTGCGTGTGCACCCGTTTCGCCTTCTTCTACGTATTGAGTCATAATATTGTAGAATAGATTCTCAGGGAAGCTAGAGAATTGTGCAACCTCTGCAGTACCTGGTTCTTTTAACTCATCTACTCCTGCATCAGTTAAAGCAACTTCCGTTGTTTTAACTTCTTGAACCCAACGGTCATACTCTTCTTTAGTAGTAACATCCGCATTAAATGTCATTTGTGCGAAGTCTTTACCAGTAAAATTGGCTCCTGAACCGTAATAAACACCTTCTTCATCAGCAAGTAAGTTTAAGGTCATAGCCATACCGCTCATGGCATAAAGTTGACCCCCTAGACTAGGAATCCAGAAGGAATTCATCGCCATATCAGAAGTAAGTTTGAAGACTACAGGAGTATCAACCGGGAATTTAACATAGTTGATAGTTGCAATCTCTTCATCAGGGTATGTGAATAACCATTTCCAATCAAGTGAAGTAACTTGAATTTCAATTGGCTTCTGCTCTGATTCAATAGCGACAGATGGTTCTAGTTTGTGAGTGTAGTCAACTGTAATTACCGCAAGAATTGCGATGGCAACAATCGGAATACCCCACCAAATAGCCTCTAACTTAGTGCTGTGTTCCCAATAAGGTTTGTATTTTGCTTTGCTGTTAGGACGTTCTCTGTATCGCCACACAATAACAGCTGTCATTGCGATTACAGGTACAGCAATAATCAGACAGATTAATGAGGAAATAAGTATCAAATCTTTTTGAGCTGATGCAATAGGTCCCTTTGGATCGAGAACAAGATATTGATCACTACAGCCAGATAAGACAAGTATCATCGCAACAATAAGCAGTACTGATAGCTTTCGAAAAACAGGTCTCATGACGTTTCCACTCCTTGAGTTATTGAACTTAAGTCTAAGATAACAAATTATCACACATAAAAATGCAGGGTTAACTAATCCGTAAATAAATCGTCTTATATCCGACATATCTCGTTCACTTCTTAGACATAACCTTTCCTGTTTTATCACTTTTTATAACGATTCACAAAAAAGGAAGCATACACATCTCCTCATGGAGATGTGTATGCTTCCAATAATAAAGGTTATGAGGAGACGATTAGGATTCTTCAATATCTGCCATAGCTTGATTCATGGCACGGGAGTGTACTAAGCCGATGGCTGTTCCAATAACATAAATGTGAACACTACCAATCAAAAATCCGATACCGATCATTAACCCAAAGTTACGATCGTTAAATTGTGTAATGTTGGTAAGACATAAAATCACACCGACTGATAATATGACCCACGCAATAAAGGTCATAATCTTCACAAGTTTTTTGGAATCAGGTTGAGCAGGAGATAAACCTTGTATATTAACAGTTTTTGAAGTCATCATATTCACTCCTTAAATTTTCATTGTTATCTTGATCGTAATTTCATAATGAAAATACATCGAAAGAAAACACTTGAATGATGTAAGGGTTTTCTTATCTTTAATATAACACAAATTTGTCACTTTGTTCAAACTTTTTTCACTTTTTAATCAAACTTTGGACACAAGTTAATTAATCATCCCACCATTTCTTCAGTTGATTCCACCATGTGCGATAACTTGGGTGTTCATCGATATCCACTTTAGGCGGTTCTTTTGGTTGTATTTCGTTATCGGTTACATCTAACTCAGCTTGGCAATAGGTTTGTGGTTCAGTTCCGGCAAGGAAATATTCAATCTGATCAGATGGACATGCTTCGGATGCTAATAATCCCGTATCTTCATCTATATATACCGTTACAATGTCCTCTGGAATCGGAAACATTTTAGGTGGTATGCCTTGCAATGCCTCTTCCATGAAGTGAGCAAAAATAGGAGCTGCTCGATATGCTTCGGCAACGGTTAAGTAGCGATCCTTATCATAGCCTACCCAAACAGCAGTACTTAATTCCGGTGTATAACCAACCATCCAGGCATCAACAGCTGTAGTTCCGCTTTTACCGGCAATTGGACGGTGAATATAGTTTTGTACACGGTGAGCTGTTCCGCCAGTTTGAAAAACACCTTCTAATAATGAAGTGACAAGAAAAGCCTCAGGAGGTGTAATGACTGATGTTGGTGTATAGTCAGCTTCATAGATTGTCTTACCTTGCTTATTAACTATTTTCAATATAGCTATTGGTTTGTTGTAAATTCCTTGATTAGCGAACACACCATAGGATGCTGCCATTTCTAATGGACTAACCGGCGATGTCCCCAAAGCAAGTGATGGAACAGCCGTTAAATCCGAATGAATACCAAGGTTTTGTGCAGTTTCTGCGACTGCATCTGCTCCAACTGTCATTAATGTATTGACAGCGTAAATATTATCGGAGCTAGCGATAGCACGACGCATTGCAATGAAATCATTCACATATTTATCTGCATAGTTTTGTGGTTCATAAGTTTTTCTTCCTTCATCGTATGTGAATACGGTTGGTTCGCTCTTGAAAGTCGACATAACCGTTAAAGTCTGTTGTTGTAGTGCAGTCAGAAATACAAAAGGTTTGAAAGTGGATCCAGGTTGTCTAGTGGTCGCTGTGGTGCGGTTAAACTGATTGTCGCTATAATTTTTGCCGCCGACCATCGCTTTAATATGTCCATTACGTGGGTCAATAGCGATGAGTGCAGCTTGTTGCTCACTATCTTTCAGTAATCCTTCTTGCACTTTTTGCTCCGCAATTTCCTGCATATTCATATCAAGCGTCGTATAGATCGTAACGCCGCCTTCATATAGTAACTGTTCATCTATACCAAGATTATGTACCGCTGATTGGATGACATAATCTTTGAAGTAAGAAGCTTCATTATTACTACTGCTATTTTCTTGAGTGCCAAAAGTGAGCATTTCCTCATAGGCTTCCAGTTTTTCATCTTCATTGATATAGTCATTATCGACCATCGCTTGTAAAATAAGGTTTTGGCGATTTTTTGCTTTTAACATATTATTGTAGGGAGAATAGTAAGTTGGCCCTTTTGGTATTCCTGCTAGTAATGAACTTTCAGCAAGGTCAAGATCTTTTGCAGACTTGTTGAAATAATACTGTGCGGCAGCTTCGATGCCATAAGCTCCATGACCATAGTAAATTTGATTCAAGTACATTTCTAATATTTCATCTTTTGAAAATTTCATTTCTAGTTGTGTCGTGTAAAGAGCTTCTTTAATTTTGCGTTCAAAAGTTTTCTCATGTGTGAGATATAAATTTCGAGCAAGCTGTTGGGTTAATGTACTTGCACCTTGCTTGGCAGATAATGTTTGTACATTGACGATAACGGCACGAGCAAGACCTTTTATATCAAATCCAAAGTGGGAGTAAAAACGCTTATCTTCTATTGAAAGAGTTGCGTCAATAACATAAGGAGAAATCTCATCTAGTGAAACGGCGCGACGATTGACACCTGTATGAAAATAATCTATTAAAACACCATTACGATCAACGAGTTGAGAGGATTGACTAATATTAGATACGGGTAAGTCTTGTTGTTTCATATAAAATAAGCTACCTAATATAAGTATCATCATCACCATTAAGACGATAATCGTACGACGTAACCATTTGTTAAGTTTTAGCATGAACGATAAATATCGTTCTGAGATAGCTGGGAATGATGTTCTACGCAATCTATGACGCAGCCAATTTTTATTTTTCCGCAAAACGATTCACCTCAAATTATGACAATAATTAGTTATATTTGTAGTATGGAAGAATACATTGGCGGATATTCACAAGTTATGACATGTATGAAAATATTTATTTCTGAAGATATTGGAAACAGTGTTGATTTTTCGTAGCGTTACACTATAATTACTTTTTGACCACTGATAGAAAGAAGGTATTCGACATGGAATTATGGTATACAGAGAAACAGACAGAGAACTTTGGGATTACTGCTAAAATCACAAAAACTTATGTTGATGAACAAACTGAATTTCAAGCGCTTGATATGATCGAGACTGAAGAGTTTGGGACGATGCTTGTACTTGATGGTATGGTTATGACTACAGTTAAGGACGAGTTTGTATATCATGAAATGGTCGCGCATCCTATTCTGTTCACTCACCCAAACCCTGAGCATGTACTTGTTGTTGGTGGCGGTGACGGTGGTGTTATTCGTGAAATTATGAAACATCCAAAAGTTAAAAAGGCAGTGCTAGTTGATATTGATGGAAAAGTAATTGAGTACTCTAAAAAGTACTTGCCAACAATTGCATGTGAGCTGGAAAATCCTCGTGTTGAAGTGCAAGTTAACGATGGATTTATGCATATTCATGACCATAAAAATACGTATGATGTTATTATGGTTGACTCTACTGAGCCTGTAGGCCCAGCAGCAAATCTATTCACTCGTGGTTTCTATCAAGGGATTTATGATGCATTAAAAGAAGATGGTATTTTCGTTGCGCAAACGGATAACCCTTGGTTCAAAGCAGAACTTATTCAAATGGTTAACCGTGATGTGAAGGAAGTATTCCCAATTGTACGTGTATACGCAGCTAACATTCCTACTTACCCAAGTGGTCTTTGGACGTTTACGATGGGAAGTAAAAAATATGATCCACTAGAAGTGGACGAGACAAAAATCCCTGAATTGGATACTAAATATTACACATCTCGTCTACACAAAGCAGCATTTGTTCTTCCGAAATTTGTTGAAGATCTTGTCAAATAATTCGAAATTATGAGAAAGACGTATTCTGACTCCATATTGGGGAAGGATGCGTCTTTTTGTTGTCGTCGTTATGAAAGTACGGTTTTCACGTTGAATTTCAACCTCATACTGTATATAGTAGTAAGATATAATGTGTTGGTATAGGAGTTAAAATATGAATCACAAACAAGGTGTTACGATTACACTAGAGAGTAAACAAGACGGAGAAAGTATAGCTCTAACTTATTCTGGTGAATGGTTTATTAAGGAGAACTCCTTCTACATTCGTTATGCAGAGCAGACCGAACTTGGTGAAGTTCGGAATTTGTTGCGCTACGAGCATCAGATGCTTTCTCATTCGCGCAAAGGTGCAGTTAACTCTGAGCAGATCTATGCGCTAGGGATTAGG
This sequence comes from Candidatus Pristimantibacillus lignocellulolyticus, assembly GCA_023639215.1. NCBI lineage: Bacteria > Bacillati > Bacillota > Bacilli > Caryophanales > Paenibacillaceae > Pristimantibacillus (SeqCode) > Pristimantibacillus lignocellulolyticus (SeqCode). Next base: position 1,137,065 of record CP097899.1, on the reverse strand, counting down.
CGAAGTGGTTATTATGATAACAAAGTAGTCAAGTTTGAACTTGATGCTCATACAAGTGAATTACTTCTGCTTCATAATGATGAAGTGATGATGGATGAATTACCAACCAAGTTACCATTCACACTTGAATGGACGTATGACTTATTTGTTGGTGAACAATTAACAGGACAATTTTCAAACCGTTTGATCATTCAGGAGGGTTAAGTTAATGAAAAATTATGTATTAGAAACAATGTATGAAACATTGAGAGAAGCAATTGCTAATGCAGTTATTGCTGCAGGATTAGTCGAGCGTGAACAATTGCCGATTTTCGTGTTAGAAGTACCGAAAGATAAGACGCATGGCGATCTTGCAACAAATGCAGCGATGCAACTAACAAAAATTGCAAAGAAAAATCCAAGAGCGATTGCTGAAGCAATTATTGAACATTTAGATATGAAATCAGCATCTATTGAATCTGCTGAAATCGCAGGGCCTGGTTTTATTAACTTCCGCATGGACAATCGTTATTTATACGAAGTAGTTACTCAAGTGCTTGAAGGTCAAGAAAACTATGGTCGAGTAGAAATTGGTAAAGGTCAGTCTATTGAAGTTGAATTTGTAAGTGCAAACCCAACAGGTAATTTGCATCTAGGTCATGCTAGAGGTGCAGCAGTTGGTGATGCGTTATGTAACATACTTGACTTTGCAGGTTATGATGTAACCCGTGAATATTATATCAATGATGCAGGTAAACAAATTGAGAACCTTGCTTTATCTATTGAAGCTCGCTATTTACAACAGCTAGGACAAGAAATTGCGATGCCGGACGATGGATATCATGGTGAAGATATTGTAGGCTTTGCCAAACAACTCGTAGCAGATAAAGGTGATTCTTTACTGCAATTAGAAGGTAAAGAAAAATATGATTTCTATCGTAGTTATGGTTTAGAACGAGAATTAGCTAAAATAAAACGTGATCTTGAACGTTTCCGTGTTAACTTCGATATTTGGTATAGTGAAACTTCACTCTATGAAGAAGGAAAAGTTATTGCAGCACTTGATAAGTTGAAAGCATCAGGACATGTATATGAAGAAGATGGAGCTACGTGGTTAGCAACAATGCCACTTGGTGATGATAAAAACCGTGTACTTATAAAAAATGATGGTTCATACACTTATCTGACACCAGATATCGCATATCATCTGGATAAATACGGACGTGGATACGATCGTATGATTAATATTTGGGGAGCAGATCATCATGGTTATATTCCTCGTATGAAAGCTGCGATGGATGCACTTGGCCATGATTCTAAGAAATTAACAGTTCTAATCGCACAAATGGTTAGTCTATTCCAAAATGGCGAAAAAGTAAAAATGTCTAAACGTACAGGTAAAGCGGTAACGATGCAGGATCTTATGGAAGAAGTAGGCGTAGATGCTATCCGTTATAACTTTACAATGCGTAGCATGGATTCACATCTTGATTTTGATATGGACTTAGCGGTTTCAACGTCCAATGAAAATCCGGTGTTCTATGTTCAATATGCACATGCTCGTATTTGTAGTGTATTCCGTCAAGCGATTGAACAAGGGATCGAGGTTCCAGCACTATCTGAATTGCAATTCGATACATTGACGTCTGAGCATGAATTTGACTTGCTTCGTAAATTAGGTGAATTGCCGCAAGAAATAAGCGAGGCTGCAACACAACATGCACCTCATCGTCTTATTCGTTATGTCTACGAGTTAGCAGCTCAATTCCATAGCTACTACCGTGCTGAAAAAGTAATTACCGAGAACCGTGAGTTGACACTAGCACGTCTTGCATTAGTGAAATCAGTGAAGATTGCATTAGTTAACGTATTAACATTAGTAGGAGTTTCAGCTCCTGAACGTATGTAATCGAGGTAGAACCAAACATTCACTAGTGATCACGATGATTGACTCTGTAGTAAAATCAGCTGCGAAGCTGCCATTCATCGTTCGCTTTCTCACGTACCAATAACGTACGTTGCGATACTCACTTCACTAGCTTCATGGTATCTTCATGGTGCTAACGAGCAAATGTTTTAAACCTATATTGGAAATTGAATGACCGCGAAGAGGCAGTAGATTAATCTATTGCCTCTTTTTGTTTGGGACTTAACGGTTTTGAACTACCCCTCCTTGGCAACTTGTAACATCTTCACGATATCAAGCTCTCCTGCTTTCCGAGCTTTAGCATACTTCAAAGGCTGCATCGATTTTTTCAGTATGGCTTTGATCTCGATAGGTTTTAAGTTAGGGGAACGTTCTAACAAAAGTGCAATAGCGCCACTAACATGTGATGTGGCCATGCTCGTTCCGCTCATCTCATGATAATCTCCGTTAAGCCAAGCTGACACAATGCGATCACCTGGAGCATAGATATCAATATAAGATCCTTGATTGCTGAAGGGGGCTATTTTTCGGGTGGAGTTAGTCGCTCCAACTGCAATGGTTTGAGGGTAGCGAGCGGGATAATCAATAGACTTTTTCTTGCTCTCATTGCCTGATGATGCAACAATAATAACTCCCTTGTTATAAGCGCGAATGACGGCGTTTAGCATAGCTTTACTTCTAGTTCTCATCCCAAAGCTCATATTAATAACGTCAACGCCATTACGTACGCACCAGTCAATCGCTTGGATAATATCGGAGACATATGCACTGCCATTGTTATCGAAAGCTTTTACAGGAGCTATGAGTGCGTGAGGGGCTATGCCAATCATGCCGTTTACAGGATTGGAAGCTGCTATAGTACCGGCGATATGTGTACCATGACCATTATCGTCAATAGGAGGCATTCCACGGTTAATTAGATTAACACCCGGAAGAATTGAACCTTTCAGAGCGGGGTGATGAAAATCAATACCTGTATCTATGACGCCAATTACGATTTGACGTCCAGTTGTATATTGCCAAACTTGAGGAGCTCTCACTTTATCGATCCCCCAAGGTATCCCATTATGAATGAGTTTCTTGCTTGCTGTGGAGGACTGTAGTTGAATAGTGCTGTCGTCTAGTTGCTTTGATTTCATTAATTTCTATTCCCTCCCGAATACAGTGTTCGATATTGTATGTGCGGAAGAGGTGATGTGTATATGCAAACGCCTTTTTTAATAATAATGGGCTTATATCCGTGTCAAAATGGATATTGTTACATAAAATGAAAGATGAGTTCAAAGCTCATTTATGCCTAAAGGTGACTACCATCATTAGGAAGGATACAGTCACGGCGAAGGGTGCCCCCCTTCGCTTTTTGTTTTTTATTCAATTTGTTAAGTCTTCGAATAGGAACAACTTGCTTTTTTATATGAAATAAGGTTTACTATACTGTGACTATTGTTATTAAGATGCTTACAACTTACTTATTTAGATAGCAAGAGAGGATGTGTCGTTATGAGCGGTTACACATTAAAATTGGATCCTGAACGTATTCGCGAAATGCCAATGGTTGATTTGGCATTTGAGGTGCTAAAAGCAGCTAACACGCCGTACTTTTACCGTGATCTAATGATGGAAATTGCAAAAATTCGTGGTCTTAGTGAGGATGGAATCAACAGATTCATTGCTCAAGTGTATACTGAAATCAATATTGATGGACGTTTTGCTTGTGTAGGGAATAATGTTTGGGGCCTGAAACGCTGGTACCCAGTGGAACGTGCAGAAGATCCAGTTGGAAATACCAAACGTACTCGTATTATTAATGACGAAGACGATATGGATGAAGATGAAGATCTTTATGCAGAAGAGGAAGAAAATTACACAGCTGAAGATGATGAGTTTGGTGCTTATCGTGAAGAAGAGACTTTTAGTGAATCTGATGAAGAAGACGCTACAGAAGAAGATGTAGAGTTGGATGAAGAAGACATTGAAGATGAAGAGATCTCTCTTGAAGAAGCTGCAGAAGAAGAATACGAAGATTTTGAAGAAGAAGACAAATAATTGGTTCATCAATTTAGATCAATAATAGAGGAATAAAATGTTACTCTATTAGTTCTTCAGTTATGCTTGACATGAGCAATAGGGGAGAGTAAACTAACCTATGGGCTATAGAAACAGCTGAACATATTGATGTATCATTATATACCTTGTGAGAAAAGTGCCCCCGTGCTACGGGTGTCACTTTTTTTGTTTGTACAGGTCATAGATAAGCTAAAAACCTTTGGGAAAATGAAGGGATCAGGCTTGAATTATTAACATTTGGGAATAGCTAAAACATAACTAAAGCATGGAGGGTATTATCACAGTGACCAAATATATTTTTGTAACGGGCGGCGTTGTATCGTCATTAGGTAAAGGGATTACTGCAGCATCTTTGGGAAGACTGCTTAAAAACAGAGGACTAAAAGTTACGATTCAGAAATTTGATCCATATATTAACGTGGACCCAGGAACAATGAGTCCTTATCAACATGGTGAGGTTTTTGTGACTGATGATGGAGCAGAGACAGACCTTGACTTAGGTCACTATGAGCGCTTTATTGATATTAACCTTTCAAAAAACAGCAATGTTACAACAGGTAAAATTTATTCCAATGTTATTACAAAAGAACGTCGTGGTGACTATCTAGGTGGAACGGTTCAAGTTATTCCTCATATTACTAATGAGATTAAAGAACGTGTATTCCGCGCTGGAAAAGAAACGGGTGCTGATGTTGTAATTACTGAAATTGGTGGTACTGTCGGTGATATTGAAAGTCTTCCATTCTTAGAAGCGATTCGTCAAATTAAGAGTGATATTGGCCGTGATAACGTGATGTACGTTCACGTTACGTTAATTCCATATATTAAAGCTGCCGGTGAAGTGAAAACAAAACCGACACAACATAGTGTTAAAGAACTTCGTTCTATTGGTATTCAACCGAATATTATCGTATGCCGTACGGAGTATCCATTAGCAGATGATTTGAAACGTAAAATTGGTCTATTCTGCGATTTAGATACGAATGCAGTGATTGAATGTCGTGATGCTTCTACTTTGTATGAAGTACCATTACAACTTCAAGCTGAAGGTTTCGATGAAATTGTTCTAAATCACTTGAAATTAGATGCTCCTCCAGCAAACATGGTGGAATGGACAGCACTAGTTGATCGTGTGAAATCATTGAAAAAGAATGTTGAAATTGCGATTGTTGGTAAATACGTTGCACTACATGATGCTTATTTGAGTATTGTAGAAGCGTTGAACCATGCAGGTATTGCTCTTGATTCTTCTATCTCACTACGTTGGGTTGACGCAGAAGAACTTACAGATGCTAATGTTGTGGACAAGCTACAAGGTGTGCAAGGTATTCTTGTTCCTGGTGGTTTTGGTGATCGTGGTATTGAAGGTAAAATTTCAGCAATTCGTTATGCACGTGAGCAAAAAGTTCCGTTCTTCGGAATTTGTCTTGGTATGCAAGTAGCAGTTATTGAGTACGCTAGACATGTTCTAGGTCTTGAAAATGCGAACAGTTCTGAGATTAACGCTTCAACTCCATATCCAGTTATTGATCTATTACCAGATCAAAAAGATATCGAAGATATGGGTGGAACAATGCGTCTTGGTTTATATCCTTGTAAAGTTGTTGAAGGAACTAATGCTTATAAAGCATACAATGACGAGCTTGTATATGAACGTCATCGTCATCGTTATGAGTTTAACAATGAGTATCGTGAAGCATTGGAAACAGCTGGGCTTGTTATTTCTGGTACATCTCCAGATGGAAGATTAGTTGAAATGGTAGAAGTTAAGGATCATCCGTGGTTCCTAGCAGTTCAATTCCATCCAGAATTTACATCAAGACCTAATCGTCCTCAACAATTATTCCAAAACTTTGTAGAAGCAGCTCTTCAACAATAAAATATTATTAAAATTTGGAATTACTGTTGAATTATTTGCAAATTAGCAGGAAAAGTTAAAAGTTACATCGAATACTCTTTTATAGTAACATTCCCGTCACATTATTATGGTGAAGGCTATAGGGGGTAGAAATAGCTTGGAAAAGCAACGAGTACTCATAGTAGATGATCAGAATGGAATTAGACTTCTGTTGCATGAGGTGTTTAGTTCTGAAGGTTATAACACATTTCAAGCGTCTAACGGCAAAATTGCCCTAGACATTGTACGTAATAATCGCCCTGATCTTGTGCTTCTTGATATGAAGATTCCAGGTATGGATGGTCTTGAAATCTTGAAGCATATTAAGTCAATTGATTCTACAATTAAAGTCATCATGATGACAGCCTACGGTGAACTAGATATGATTAAGAAAGCGACTGATCTGGGTGCAGTGAAGCACTTCACAAAGCCGTTTGATATTGATGAACTTCGAGTTGAAGTTAATTTTCAATTGAACTATAACAGTACTTACAACTCACAACTAGCTGAAGGTTAATGAATGGAAGCGTCGTTACGTTATCGTGGCGATGCTTCTATTATTTTGTAGTTTTAATATGCGGTATGAAATCAGAGTACACTATGCTATAATATCGTTGAATTAGTTTGCTTAGTAGTGAGTGTGAACTTGTTCGAAAGAATGTATGTTCTTCGCTGACTTAGCATAATATAGATATAATTTAAATGGATAGGGATTAGAAAATTTGATCCTATATATAATGTTATCTATTAAACACTACGGAATATTAGAAACATGGGACAAGGGACACATGTAAACCGCCTGTTGTCAGTGCGCTTTCTCATTTTTTGAGGGCACGCATGCGGCGGTTTTTACTATGTAGACTTCCAAGCAACGGGAGGACCAATAGATTAATGGAGAAATTAATGATACGCGGAGGTAATCCACTTAACGGAACGGTAACAATTAGTGGAGCCAAAAATAGTGCGATTGCTTTATTACCAGCAGCAGTTTTAGCTGAATCTGAAGTGATTTTAGATAATTTACCTAACATTAGCGATGTAGCTATTTATGCAGAAATACTCGAGGAATTGGGCGCAGTTGTGTCTCGAAAAGACGATGAAATTCGTATAAATCCTACACATTTAATATCTAAACCAATGCCTAACGGTAATGTCAAAAAGCTTCGTGCATCTTATTATTTGATGGGAGCACTGCTTGGTCGTTTCGGAGAAGCGACTATTGGAATGCCTGGAGGCTGTAACTTTGAACCTCGCCCTATCGATCAACATATTAAAGGTTTTGAAGCGTTAGGTGCGGTAGTGACGAATGAACAAGGCGCTTTGCATATAAAAGCTGAGCAATTACGCGGAGCGAAAATATATCTTGATGTAGCTAGTGTTGGTGCAACGATCAATATTATGCTTGCTGCATCACGTGCAATTGGTGTTACTATTATTGAAAATGCTGCAAAAGAGCCGGAAATCGTTGATGTAGCGACATTATTGACTGCTATGGGTGCAAAGATTAAAGGTGCGGGTACTGAAACTATTCGTATTGAAGGCGTGAGTGAGATGAAAGGTTGCCGTCACTCTGTTATTTCTGATCGTATTCAAGCGGGAACGTATATGATCGCAGCAGCAGCTACTAGAGGAAATGTGTTAATCGATAACGTTATTCCTAAACATCTTGAGGCACTTACTGCCAAATTGCAAGAAATGGGTGTTGAGGTTATCGAATATGATGAATCCATCCGTATTATTGGTAAACAAGAGTATAACGCTATTGATGTGAAAGCACTTGTGTATCCTGGTTTTCCAACTGATATGCAATCTCCAATGACTTCTTTGCTTACTTGTGCAGTGGGTACGAGTTTACTTTCTGATTATGTTTATGGAACTAGGTTTAAACATGTTCCAGAATTAGCGTTAATGGGAGCTAATATTCGTGTTGAAGGTAGAACAGCTGTAATTGAAGGTGGTCCTTTAAGAGCTGCTAAAGTAAAAGCGGCAGATCTTCGTGCTGGTGCGGCACTTGTTGTGGCTGCCCTTACTGTAAAAGACGAAGTCACGGAAATTACTAACGTAGAATATATCGATCGCGGTTATGATCGACTAGTTGAGAATTTGAGTATACTAGGTGCTGAAGTGTGGAGAGAAGATAGCTAGACTTCGGGAGAGTAAACAGTTAGCACTGTCATAGAATAGATTCATGATGATCAGGCAATGCTGATTAATCAATAGCTGATTCTATATTTTATAATAAAGTGGTGAGATCATGTCAGATCTTCAAATTGCTGATTTGGAGAATATGAAGTTGACTGAGCTATATAAGCTCGCAAAACAATATCAAATTCCGTATTATGGTCAATTGAAAAAGAAAGAACTAATTTTTGCTATACTACGTGCTCAAGCAGAGAAAAGTGGATTTTTATTTATGGAAGGCGTATTGGAAGTGTTGCCGGATGGTTTCGGCTTCCTACGTCCGATCAACTATTTACCTAGTAAAGAGGATATCTATATCTCAGCCTCTCAAATTCGTAAATTTGATCTGAGAAACGGAGATTTAGTATCGGGTAAATGTAGACTACCTAAAGATAGTGAACGTTATTATGGTCTACTTCAAGTAAATGCAGTTAATGGAGAAAGTCCTGAAACGGCACAAGAACGTTTACACTTCCCTGCACTTACTGCACTTTATCCCGACAAGAAATTAACGCTAGAAACACAGCAAAATAAAATCTCCACTCGTATTATGGATTTATTAGCACCAGTAGGTCTAGGACAACGTGGACTTATTGTCGCTCCTCCAAAAGCAGGTAAGACTCTACTCTTGAAAGAAATTGCCAACAGTATTTCAACGAATAACCCTGATATTGAGTTGTTTATTCTTCTTATTGATGAGCGTCCAGAAGAAGTTACCGATATGCAACGTTCTGTGAAAGGTGAAGTTGTTGCTTCTACCTTTGATGAACTTCCAGAAAATCATATTAAAGTAGCTGAACTTGTACTTGAGCGTGCTTTGCGTCTTGTAGAGCATAAAAAAGATGTTGTCATTCTATTAGATAGTATTACCAGACTTGCTAGAGCTTTCAATCTTCACGTTCCGCCATCTGGTAGAACATTAAGTGGTGGTATTGACCCAGCGGCATTCCATCGTCCTAAACGCTTTTTCGGTTCGGCTCGTAATGTTGAAGAAGGTGGTAGCTTAACTATTTTAGCTACCGCATTAATAGAGACGGGTTCTCGTATGGATGATATTATTTATGAAGAATTTAAGGGTACGGGTAATATGGAGCTTCATCTCGATCGTAAGCTTGCTGAGCGTAGATTATTCCCTGCTATAGATATTCGTCGTTCGGGAACTCGTAGAGAAGAACTGTTACTTTCTAAGGATGAGCTTGAGAAAATATGGGCAATCCGTAAAAACATGAATGATTCCTTCGAATTTGTTGATCAATTCCTGAAGAAAATTAAAGATGCGGAGAATAATGAGCAGTTCTTAATGTCATTGGATACTGCCACCGATACTCCAAAACTAGATAAGCCTAAGCAAGAGTTGTCTGGTGCCAAAAGACCTGCATCATCATCTACTACTCGCAAACCGCCTACTAGAACAACGCAATCCTCTCAAATTGTAAAATAATGAACTTCATTAATTAAGTGAAATACTGATGTGCTTATTAAATTCGAGAAGTATATCTTATAGTACATCGAGAGAATGGGATTTTACTTTCGATGTACTTTTCATTTCGATGTACTTTTCATTTACAAAACATGGTTTGGATAAAATATTAGATTAAGCTTTCGATGTACTTTTCAATTACGTTGAAGTCAATTTGGAAGCTTTGAAAAGTTTGAGTATGCTTTCGATGTACTTTATATATTCAAGAAGTATTTCGATGAAGTCACAAAAAGATAGATTCTTGCTTCCGATGTACTTTTCAATTACGTTGAAGTCTATTTGGAAGCTTTGAGAAGTTTTGAGTATGCTTTCGATGTACTTTTTGTATTCAAGAAGTATTTCGATGAAGTCACAAAAAGTTTTAGGAGGGCAACATGAATCTCGTATATGCAGATGAACAAGGAAATGTATATGATCATCCAGATTATATTGCGTTAGCTAGAAGTGGCGATATGATTGTGGAGATTATGGAGGATGAATTAATCCCCTTACCTGATGGAGCGACACTTGTTAGTCTGCCATTCAGTAAGCCTATTGCACTTGATCCAGATACAGGTGAAATGCAAGTTATAGGTGATGGAGCACAGGCGGTAGGAGCATTGCTTCCGCAAGGATATACTCGTCTGAATATTCCTGGATATGTGAAATCAGATCCGAATGAGAAATTCCCACTCTTCGGTTATACAGCGGTTGTCTGGAAAGATGGGGAGTTCTATGTTACCGCTGAACAATGCGATGAGCCTGAACGTTGGGATCCGGAAAATTGCGATCGTGATGAACTGAAGATCGAAGTAGATCGACTTCTAACGACATATCCGGAAAATCGTCTGTATAAGCACCTTTCTAATTGTGCACTTGAATATGAATGTCTTACGGCTTCTAACACGTTCTTGAATCGTTGGGAGGGCGGGGTGCCTGTATCATTCTCATGTAATGCTGGCTGTTTCGGATGTATTTCTGAACAACCTGATGATAGCGGATTTGTTGCGCCTCAGACTCGAATGAATTTCAAGCCTCAAGTTGATGAAGTAGCACAGGTTATGCTTGAACATTTGAAACACCCTGATTCTATTATTAGTTTTGGACAAGGTTGTGAAGGTGAACCTTCGACTCAAGTTAAAATAATTGTTGAAGCTATGAAGCAAGTTCGTAGTCAGACTAATCAAGGCTACATTAACATTAACACGAATGCCGGAATTACTGATTTTATCCGTGCTATTGTCGATGAGGGACTTGATCTTATGCGTGTTAGTACGATTAGTGCTGTAGAGGAACATTACAATGCATACTATCGTCCTAGAGGGTACACACTACAAAATGTTGAGAAATCTTTGATCTATGCTGCTGAGCAAGGTGTATATACATCTATTAACTATTTGATCTTCCCAGGAGTTACAGATCGTGAAGAAGAAATAGAAGCAATGATTGATTTCTGTAAACGTACAAAACTTAAAATGATTCAAATGAGGAATCTTAATATCGATCCTGAAAGTTATTTGAATCTTATTCCTAAAGCTAAAGGTGAAATTTACGGTATGAAGCAGATGCTTCAAATATTCCGTGAAGAGTTACCAGACGTAGTTATTGGTTCCTATACTCATGTACCACCAGAGGGATTTAGACGCAAGTAGGTTACGCATCTTTTCCATTGCAATTGAACCTTTAGTCTGTTAAACTCATTTTATGTGCATAAAACTCTGGTCCGTATGAGATCCAGGGCAGAAAGAGGTGAACGAGATGAAACAAGGTATTCATCCGACATACCACGCCGTTACAGCAACTTGCTCTTGTGGCAACACTTTCGAAACAGGTTCGATTAAATCGACTCTTAAAGTAGAAGTTTGTTCCGCATGCCACCCATTCTTCACGGGTAAGCAAAAGTTCCTGGATGCAGGCGGTCGTGTAGATCGTTTCAAAAAGAAATACGGTATCTAATCCATATCGTATATGTGCCTATTATAGGGAACATAGGAAAGTCTTCGGTGGCTTGTACAAGCCATCGGAGGCTTTTTTTTATTATATCAATCTTGGTGCTAGTGGTCACAATGATTGGGGCTGTAGCATAGTCGACGGAGACTGTGCTACAGCCCCAATTATCGTGCGTTACAGTGTTCATGTACTGTTTAGGATATAAGTATGCGAAAACGTCATAATGTAACGCAAAACTAGTGTCTACGGAGCATAAATACGCGAAAACTTCGCAATAGACTGTGAAATTAGTGTCTATGTAGCAAAAATTCGTGAAAACGTCGCAATAGACCGTAAAACTAATGTCTATGCAGTAGAAACACTCGAAAACGTCGCAATAGACCGTAAAACTAGTGTCTATGCAGTATAGATACGAGAAAACGTCGCAATAGACCGCAAAACCAGTGTCCATACAACATAAACATGCGAAAACATCAAAGTATGTGGCCAATAAATATAACATACTTTTGTGAACAGATTGTGAGATGGTTGCACTTTTGCTCATATTGTAATATACTGATTCTTGCCGTGCTAGATGGGGAGGTAGCGGTGCCCTGTAACTCGCAATCCGCTATAGCGAGGTTGAATTCCTATTCTAGGTGTTGTCGATGTGAGGTCTGACGCTTGCAAGTAGTGTTGACAGTGGGGTCCTTCGCAATGGACGCTTATGAACCTGGTCAGGTCCGGAAGGAAGCAGCCATAAGTAAGTTAGTTCATGTGCCGAGGGAGTGCCTTGCTCGAGCTATGTAGTAAGAAAGTCGCTTGGATCGCTTCTATCGAAGATAGGTGCACGGTACTAAATGAATGAACAAAAGGCGTAGCCTACAAATAACCTGCCAATGGTAAGAGTGTACTCTTAATGATTGGCAGGTATTTTTGTGTGTAATTGTGTGAAAATATGTTGTTAAGACAATACATGTAGTATAATGAGATGACGAAATAACTATATGATTTACTATATAGAAATTAGAGGAGAACGTAACGTGTCACATATAGCTCTATATCGTTCTTGGCGTCCGCAGATGTTCAAGGATATGGTCGGACAACAGCATATTATACAGACGCTACAAAATGCGATACGTGAACAACGTGTTTCACATGCATATTTGTTCAACGGCCCTCGTGGTACTGGTAAGACAACAACTGCTAAAGTATTGGCGAAGGCTGTCAATTGTGAACATGGTCCATCTATCGAACCTTGTAATCAATGTGATAATTGTATTGGAATAACAGAAGGACATATTATGGATGTTGTTGAAATCGATGCGGCATCAAATCGTGGTATTGATGAAATTCGTGATATACGCGATAAAGTAAGATATGCTCCTACGGAAGTTCGATTTAAGGTTTATATTATCGATGAGGTTCATATGTTAACTGCAGAAGCATTCAATGCACTTCTGAAGACATTGGAAGAACCGCCTCCACATGTTATATTCATATTAGCAACAACGGAACCACATAAGTTGCCTGCTACAATTATTTCACGTTGTCAGCGCTTTGATTTTAGGCAGGTTTCTACTTCAGAGCAGGTTGAGCGACTTCAAGAGATTTGTGAAGAAGAAGGTATTGAAGCGACTAATGAAGCACTCGCTTATATTGCACGATTATCAGAAGGTGGCATGCGTGACGCTATCAGCTTATTAGAGCAGACGGCTGCCTTTGCTGATCGCAATATTACATTAGAAGCTGCAGTAGATGTCACAGGCGGTATTGCTGCTGAACAATTTTATCAATTAGCAGAAGCGATCAAGGAGCGGGATGTATCGAAAATGCTGCCACTTGTTGAGGGGCTTATGCAAGGTGGTAAAAGTCCAGATAAGTGCATGGAGAATCTTATTTATTACTTCCGTGACTTGTTAGTGTTAAAACTTGCCCCGCAAGGTAATGCAGCTACTGAAAGAATCGTAGATCATGAAAGATTTATACAGATGGCAGAGTCGTATAGCCCAGAATCATTGTTTAGTATGATTGAAACATTGAATCATTATCAACAAGAGTTACGCCATGCTGCTCAGCCGCAAACACTTTTGGAAGTTGCACTCTTAAAACTTTGTTCAACTTCGCAATCTAGTAGTGGTGTTCAAGGTGGTGCTTCAGCTGCAAGTAGCCACGAGATTGTAGAACTACGACAACATGTGCAAAAGTTAGAGGGTAAATTAGCCCAGCTAATGAAGCAAGGAATACAAGCTACGCCAGCTGCATCGAATGCAACCGATCGAACAGTCACACGTAAATCATTTACGAGTACGGGCGTCAATCGTCCGAAAATTAAATTAGACCAATATGTTGTTGCAGCTAGTTCACAAGAGACTAATCAAGCTCGAATGAACTGGAGCGATGTGTTAATGCGAGTGAAAGATCGTAAAGTGACTGTGCATGCTTGGTTGAGAGATAGTGAACTAGTATCTGCAGTTGATCAACAATTGTTATTAACGTTCAAAAATGAAATCCATCGCGAAACAACGGAAAAACCAACTCATCGAGAATTAATTGAACAAGTATCCCAAGAAGTACTGGGTAAGCCTTACCAATTGGTTACCGTCATGCTCAAGGACTGGCAAAATGCTATGGAAGGGACATCACAATCTCCGACAGAAGCATTAGAGCTAGAGCCTGAGGATATTTCTATAAATGAAACTAAGCAACAACCGATCTGGATCGAAGAAGCTGTAAAGTTATTTGGTGAAGATCTAGTTGTGGTAACAGACAAATAATCTAATGAGGTGAATGTAATGAATAATATGAACCAAATGATGAAACAAGTTAAAAAAATGCAAGCACAAATGCTTAAAGCACAAGAGGAACTTGAAACAAAAACAGTTGAAGGAAGTGCTGGTGGTGGTGTTGTAACGGTTACAATTAGCGGTCACAAAAAACTGCTTAATATTGCAATTAGTCCAGAAGCTGTTGATCCAGAAGATATTGAAATGTTACAAGATCTTGTTGTAACAGCTGTTAACGATGCTCTTACAAAAGCAGAAGAACTAGCTAACCAGGATATGGGTAAGTACACTGGCGGAATGAAGATTCCAGGTCTATTCTAAGAGTGGTAAATTCAAAAAA